>NZ_JBNGHF010000021.1:0-77118 GCF_050611805.1 Methylotuvimicrobium sp. | reverse complement strand
GTCTCATTGGTTAAGATTGCAAAAGGGTAATTTTTGACTTATGTATAACGATGAGTGGTCCTCCGTGGGAATCCATACCTTGGCTGCCGAGACTATCAGTAGAAATTCCCTCGATTAAGTAATTTCGTGCCAATTCCTTAACCAGCAAAGAGCTTGCCGCGAAAACCGAAAAAAATCAAACCAATCCATGTTCATTCTGCACAGTTCCAATAAAACCGAAAATCTGCTCGAACATTTGGCAGCCGTCATCGAAACCCGGCCGCTAAGTTCGCCGTTTGCCAAAGAAGTGTTTCTCATCCAAAGCCAAGGCATGGAACGTTGGTTGTCGCAACAGCTGGCAAGCCGGCTCGGCGTCTGGGGAAATTATGAGTTTTTATTTCCGGGGCGGTTTTTTAGTACCTTGGCACAACGAATCGACAATCGATTGAATGACGAAGCCTTCGACCGCCATGTGCTGCATTGGCGCTTCGAAGTGCTGCTTCGCGAACTCGACAACGAGATATTTGCGCCGCTGAATAATTATTTAACCGGCGACACAGTTGCCTTAAAGCGTTATCAGCTAGCGTTGCAATTGGCTTTGATTTTCGACCAATATCAAATCATGCGTCCGGATATGCTGTCTGCCTGGCAGCATGGCGAAACGCTTTACGATACGCAAACCGAACGCTGGCAAAGCGCGTTATGGCAGCGGATTACCGAAAATGCAGGCACGAAGCACCGGGGTAGTTTATGGCTGGAAGTGATCGAGCGTTTTAATTCGGCGTCGCCGGGACAATTTTCTGCCGTTTTGCCCGAGCGGATTTCGATCTTCGGCGTCAATACCATGCCGCCCCTGTTTCTCGGTTTTTTACAGGGATTGTCGAATCATGCGCAAGTGCACTTGTATTTGCTCAACCCCGCTCAAGCTTTTTGGGCGGATTTGGCGACTAAGCGTCAGCGTATCGATCAAGAGGATGCCGGCGGACATCCGCTACTGTCGGCATTGGGTCAACAAGGCCGCGAATTTCAGGAGATGTTGTTGGAGCAGGTGCAGTTCGAATTGGAGCTGGACAGTTTCGAACAAGACGAGCCAAGCACGGTCCTGCGACAGCTGCAAAACGATATTCTCAATAACGACAGCGAATCGACGCCTTTAATCCGCGACGGGTCTATCGCTATTCATGCGTGTCATTCCCGTATGCGCGAAGTCGAAGTCTTGAAAAACCAACTGTTGGCCGCATTGGAAAACGACCCCGAGTTGGAACTGCGCGATATTGTCGTGATGGCGCCGGACATCGAATTATACGAACCGTTTATTGCCGCAGTATTCGACGATATTCAACATGCGGTTGCCGATCGCAGCTTGCGCTTGAGCAATCATGCCTTGGATGCTTTTATTGTTTTTTTGAAGCTGAGCCAAAGCCGGTTCGGTTGGCGCGCGGTCCTGGATTTGCTCGAAAAACCGTCGGTTTATCCGGGCTTCGGCCTGTCCGAAACCGATTTGGAATTGATCAAACATTGGGTTCGGGATACGCAAGTGCGTTGGGGGAAATCGGCCGAACACAAACGCGAATTGGGCCTGCCCGAGCTCGATGAAAATACCTGGCAAGCCGCATTGGATCGCTTGTTGATGGGTTATGCGGTCGGCAACGACGACGATTTTGTCGACGGCGTCCTGCCTTATATCGATATCGAGGGTTCTTCGGCGTTGGCGCTTGGCGGCTTGAATGATTTTATGCAATTGTTGTTTAGAGCCGGCAACGATTTAAGCATGGCCAAATCGCTCAAGGCATGGGGCGAAAAGCTTTATTATTATGCCGATCAATTATTGCCCGAAGCCGATGCCGTCGAGCGACAACAGCTCAACGAATTACTGGCGGAATTAACCGAAAAATTGCCCGAAATTCACAACGCGCCGATCGAGTGGCAAGTCGTTTGCGCCTGGCTTGAAGGCCGACTGGAAGAACACAAATCGTCAAACGGCTTTTTACGCGGCCAACTCACGTTTTGTTCGATGCTGCCGATGCGCTCGATTCCGTTTAAAGTGATCGCCTTGCTCGGCATGAACGACGGCGAGTTTCCGAAAGTCGACCGCAATCCAACCTTCGATTTACTGGCCGCCCATTTTCGCAAGGGCGACCGCTCGCGCCGCGCCGACGACCGGTATCAGTTTCTGGAGATACTGCTGTCGGCGCGGCAACAATTGATTGTGACTTATATCGGACGGTCGATCAGCCATAACGAAACGATACCGCCTTCGGTCGTGATCAGTGAACTGCTCGCCGTGCTTCGCGATCATTACGGCCTGGACAATGGCGTGACTTATCATCCGCTACAGGCTTTTAGCCCACGTTATTTCGAGTCGGAATCGGCTTTGTTCAGTTATTCCGAGGCAGATTGCCAGGCCGCGGCAGCGTTGGTTAAACCTAAACCTGAGCCGGCACCGTGGTGGCAAGGTAGTTTAGAGGACGAAACCGACCAAACGATCGTTGAAATAAGCGAATTATTTGCCTTTTACCGACATCCGCAAAAATATTTCATGCAACGCAGACTCGATGTCCGTTTTAATGGCATTGCTTCGGATGCAGAAGAGCGCGAGCCTTTCTCGATTGGTCAATTGGAAGGTTATACGATTTATCACGAATGGATCGATGGGGTACTGCACGATAAACCGCTGACTGCACAAAAACTCAAGGCACAAGGGCGATGGCTGTCCGGCGTGGCCGGAGATCTCGAATTTGCCCGGCAACAACAAAACATCGATGCCTTTGCCGAAGTAATCAAGGCCAAGGCGCTCGGCGAACCGCTCGAGGATTTATCGGTCGATCTGACGATCGGAAATTATCGGTTGGTCGGTAAACTCGGCAATCGTTATGAGCACGGCAGTTTGTTTTATCGTTACGCCAATTTGAAAGGCAAGGACTTTATGCTTGCCTGGTTGCATCATCTGATGATCAATCAAATCGAACCTCAACAGACTTGCTTGACCGCTATCGACCAGGATATAACGTTCGAGCCGGACTATTGTGCGTTAGGCGAATTGGAAGCATGGATTGAAATCTATCGGCAAGGATTGCACAGACCCGATGCGTTTTTCGTCGAGCCGGCTTTTGCGTATGTCAAACAAGCTCATAAATTGTCGCAAAGCAGCCGCGCGGCGAAACCCGCCATAGAGTCGGCAATCGACCAACTAACCCGTGCTATTGAACAAGCTTACGAACCTGAGCTTAGAAAATTATTTCTCGAAGACTACAACCCGGAGGCGTTGTTGAACGAGGTGTTTGAAGACCATTGTCGAAACTTGCTGTTGCCGGTATGGGGAATGATTGAGAGAGCGGCAGAGAATTAAAAAGTGTTGTGAAAATTCTTATACCCAGTGATACGAATATGCTCGCTCTCGAACATCTCGTCTAAAGCGAATGCCGAAAATTACTTTGTAATCGGTATAATGCTGTAAACACAAAAAATGGCTCTCGCGGCAACTTACCAAATACTATCCATGCAGGAATTAAGCACGTTTAAATTGATCGACAGGATCAGTACGCTGGTGCGTTCGGAAGAACGAAAAAAATACACCGCGCTGGGTTTGCAACCGATACAGGGGCAAATTATTGATTATTTAGCTCAATGCAATAACATGAGCGACACGCCTGCCGCTGTCGCCGAATATTTCGGCCTGACCAAAGGCACTGTTTCGCAATCGTTACAAGTGCTCGAACGAAAAGGTTATATCGAAAAAAAACCGAATGAGCAAGATCGGCGTATCTTGCATTTGCGTCTTTCGGCAGCCGGCGAGTCTGTTTTAAAGGAAATGCAAGCTTATGACATTTATCATGCTGCCGAGCAAGCGATTCCTAAAGAACAGTTTGATGCGCTAAACCAAGCATTGCTGTCGACACTATTGGTGTTGCAAAAAAGCAATAATTTAAAAAGCTTCGGCGTCTGTTACACATGCTATTATTTTTCAGAGCTGGACCAACATTATCAATGCGATTTAATGCAGCAGCCGCTGAATCAGCAGGATGCCTTGAAAATTTGCCGCGAGCATGTTTTATTTGAAGGGAATGTTGGGTGAAGGATTAAGAAGCCGATGCGAGAAGCTCTAGCTTCGCGTTATAAGCCGTGTAGGGTACGCTATGCGTACCTTGATACCTCCGCTGTTAACCGCAAGTCGATATGATTCGACATGAGTAGGTGGTGGTGCTTATTGGCATGAAAGAATGCGCAGCGTACCAATTATCTACAACAATAAACTCAGAGCATAGAAGCCATTGGGATAAGTTATTTATTATCATTTTTTTACGATAGTATCGGTGAAAAAATTTGCATCGTGCTTAATTTGTGTTCAAATCATTGATACCGCTCTTGCTGAGTAGTCATCACTTTATTATTTATGAGGTATTACTATGTTCGATCCCAAAGCCATTGACGATATCGCAAACCGCCTAGCGAATGCCATGCCGCCCGGCTTGTCCCATTTGAAAGAAGATATGGAAAAAAACTTCCATGCCGTTTTACAAGGCACTCTCGGCAAACTGGACCTAGTCACCCGCGAAGAGTTTGAAGTTCAAAAAGCCGTATTAACTAAAACACGAACCAAACTCGAAGACTTGGAAATTCGTGTTGCCTCGCTGGAAAAACAACTTAATCAAAACCCACCCGATCAAGTTAATTCATAATACAAAAATCGGCAGTTTAACCACGAGGAATATAAAGCTCATTAAGCATTTCAAGGGCTTGCATTAAATCTTCTTATTCTTCACGATCTTCATGGTAGATGCTTTTTCTAGGATAATTAACAGCGACCCTTTCAAGCCGGTTTTTCGCTAAAAATTCGGCTTTTTTCTCCAAATTACTTATGACTCTAGCCGTAGCCTATAGCCGCGGCCGTTCCGGAATCGATGCGCCGTTGGTGACGGTGGAAGTCCATGTCACGAGCGGCCTACCCGCACTCAATATCGTCGGCTTGCCCGAAACGGCGGTCAAGGAAAGCCGGGACCGGGTGCGCGGCGCGATCATCAATTCATATTTCGAATTTCCGATGCAGCGCGTCACGATCAATCTGGCTCCGGCCGATTTACCGAAGGAAGGCGGGCGTTTCGATCTGGCAATCGCCTTGGGTATTCTAGCAGCATCAGGGCAAATTCCAGCCGGTCGCTTGGCGGAAGTCGAATGCGTGGGCGAACTATCACTCGGCGGCGAATTGCGTCCGGTCAGCGGAGTTTTACCGATAGCGATACAAACACGGAACAGCCAAAAACCATTAATTCTGCCCAAAGAGAATTGCGCAGAAGCGGCCTTGATCAAAGATATCGACCTATTGCCGGCCAATCACCTACTTGAAGTGTGCGCCCATCTAAACGGGCAGAAATCGATCGTCGTCGACGAGGAAACTCTCGCGTTGACGGCTGAGGTAGAATCGATCGATTTTTCCGATGTGCATGGGCAATATCATGTCAAACGCGCCTTCGAAATCGCCGCATCCGGTGCGCATAATTTAATCATGCTCGGGCCGCCCGGCACCGGTAAATCGATGCTTGCCGCACGCTTGCCGACGATTCTGCCGCCGCTGACCGAGCAACAAGCCCAGGAAACCGCCGCGATTGCATCGATTAGCGACAAAGGACTCGATGTCGCCAATTGGTTGAAGCCGCCGTTTAGAGCGCCGCATCATACCGCATCGGCTGCGGCGTTGGTCGGTGGCGGCGGCAATCCGAAACCTGGAGAAATTTCATTGGCCCATAACGGCACATTGTTTTTGGACGAATTACCCGAATTCGATCGCAGGGTGTTGGAAGTGCTTCGCGAACCGCTCGAAACCGGACATATCAGTATTTCGCGTGCGGCCCGGCAAGCCGAATTTCCCGCTCGATTTCAATTGATTGCCGCGATGAACCCATGCCCGTGCGGTTATCTGGGTGATCCTTCGGGGCGCTGTCATTGCTCGATAGAACAAGTCGCACGATACCGTGCCCGAATATCAGGGCCGTTGCTCGATCGCATCGATATGCATTTGGAAGTGCCGAGAGTGTCTCGCGAGGTGCTGCGAAAAGGTTCAGCGGAAGGAGAAGAATGCAGCGCGCAAATCAGAGCCCGGGTCGTTGCGGCACGGAATATCGCGATGTCGCGGCAAGAAAAAACCAATGCGGCGCTCAACGCCCGCGAAGTCAAGCGGCATTGCCGATTGTCCGATCAAGGCCATGAACTGCTCGAACAAGCCATGGATAAGTTCGGGCTGTCGCACCGCGCCTATCATCGTATTCTCAAGGTCGCAAGAACCATTGCCGATTTGGCCGGTTCCGAAACGATAGAAATTTCTCATTTGAGCGAGGCCATCGGCTACCGCAGATTAGATAGGAAAGCCGACTGAAGCCTTACTCGAAAAGGTTAATGAATGGAAAGTTGTGTTGTTTCAAAGCCTGTTAATACGGCTGATCGCTCGTATTCCGTTTGCGGCTTTAGATGTAGGGTGCGCATCGCACAACGGTGCTAGGACGCCTAGCCGAATTTGAAACCATAAAAAGGTTCGCGATGCGCTCCCTACTTGGTTATGTATCGATGAAATTACTTGCCTGTTTCAAGCCTTAGCGTAGGGAATTTTTCACGAAATAGCTGCTCGCTAGAACCCATCAGCGAACGACCTTCATCGATTTCTTTATAGCCTTCGGTGACCATGTCCCGGCCTTTTTTCAGGTCTTTTTGGGCATCTTCGATCAATTGATTACCTTTAGACACTTTGTTTTCGCCTGAAGACAACAATTTAGATCCTCTTTCCCATTCTCCGGACAAACGCGTTTTTAATTCGGATTCGGACTTAGCTGTCTCGGCGTGCTCACGCATCAAATCGGCCATCGTCGGCTCGCTAGCGCATCCCGAAAGGGCAATTGTAGAAGCAAAAGCGACCGGATAAAGAAAGCGAATTAAAAAATTCATAGGAAATCTCCTAAATTTGTCATATAGAAACAATATTATAACATTCTTATTTATATTCCCGAAAAGCAGGCACAGGCGGCAGTAATTCCCAGTTTGAGAAATTTCTCCGTGTTCAGGATGCGGGGTATACCTGTCGAGGAATGGCGTGTATTAGGGCAATGCAGGAGCAATTGCCGAGGAGCAAAAATCTGCCCCTGCCGCCGACATCCTCGCTAAGCACACCCCGCACCCATTTTTTATCCTCAAATTGGGAATTGTTGCACCGGCGGGTTAATTTCCGATGATCCTAAATTCGGCAGTTTAACTATAAAGAACATGAGGTATTTTAATAGATTACCTAAACACTCCCGCTAACCTCTTGGGCGGTGAATGAAAGTTCTATACAAATGCATAACAAGTTATTAAATTAACTATGGTTATCAACAATTTCCAAAATATTTTGAGCGACGTAGGGTGCGCATCGCGAACCTTTCCACGGTACCGAATCGACGAGAGGTCCCGACCCAGGTGCGCGATGCGCACCCTACGGATAAAGGAATAGGTAGTCGTTTAGTGATGTCGGTTATACTCAGAAATTTAAACCAATTGGGAGATTACCGTGGAAATAATGCCGTCTTTCAAAAGCAGCGGCGGTTATCGCGCCGCGCAATATCTGATTACGATTCTGATCGTGTTGTTGGTTGGTTATTTAATGAGCCTGCTACCGGTCATGTCCCGTTTAGTGATCGCCGATCGTTTGGCCGCGACGGATTTGGTGTTGTTCGTCACGCAAATGACCGCGCTGGTCTTGTTTTATCTTTTTGCGGTCAATGCGATCGCAGCACTTCCGAAAACCGGCGGCGCGCTGTTTTTTGTCAAGGCTATCAGCGTACCGGCGGCTTTGTTGATCATTGTCATTATCGGACAAGGTGTCATTTGGCAAGTCTTGGGGCTTTTCGTCGGCGCATCCGGCAAATCGCTCTATTTCGGTATCGCGATTTTATTGATCGTTTTGATCGGTATTTGGTTGGTATGGGTTGCCTTTCAGAATGCACCCTATTTGATCGACTCGATGGAAGAAGTCAAGGAAACCCTGCCGGCGCTGCCTAGTCTGCGCACCAGTGCTTGTTCCGAATGCGGGCAATTATCATCCAGAAGCGCCAAGTTTTGCTGTCATTGCGGTCACCCGAAACACAAGGAATTCAAATGCCTGGCCTGCGGTGAAGCATTGCAGGAAGATCAAAAATTTTGCCACAACTGCGGACACTCTATCGAGACAGCGGAACAAAAAGAGCCTGACCATTCATGAGAAAGTTTGGTCGGCTTTATTGTATGAAGCTGATGAGTCCACAAGCCGCAAAGATGGACGGATTACCTGCGACAACCTGCCGCGCGGCAATTCGCCACATTTTCAGCGTTTGGAAATCTCTTTAGAATCGCCGCAACTCTTAAATGTATTGCGTATACATTCTTACCTCCTAAAGGGTTTCAAGGGTTTTTTAAGCGGACATCGTGTCCGCTTTTTTTTGCCCGAAGAAAAGTCCGAAATATGAAAGGCCTTTTCGTGATGCCGCATTCGGCCGAAGCTTTAGCTATTCCAAATTCAGCTGAACGTATTTGGTTTTATCCGCTCCTTCAAAAACTCCCACAGTTCTCTCATTACAACGGCGAATTATTCCGCGATACTACACTCCAAGGTGAAGCGAACGGCGCTGCTGAAATTTGATGTACGAAAGGTATAAGCCTAAAAAGAGCAGTTGAAAGCTTCAAACTACCGTTCGCCCTGAGCCCCTTCGGCTGCGCTCAGGAGGGCCCTGTCGAAGGGTGAACGGTAGTTTGAAGCTTCACCAATCCGGTGTAAGTGTTGTAGACCCTTCATGCTTCGACTTGGCTCAGCACGAACGGTCTACAACACTTATCAACTGCTCTTTTTAGGATAAGCGATGGCATTGCCGGCCAGGCAATGCCGTTTAACCGAACGAACCGTAGGAGAACGGCGATATGAACAGACTGCCGGAAAGCGTCAACCAAAAATTCAATGAACTGTTCCCCGAAACCTTTTCGGCAAGTGCAGGGCGCAGCACCGAATCATGCCTTAACCGAATATCATTTGACTATTTTTTATGTCGAATTGACGCTGGACGGTTACCTGTTTTTGCGGCGCAAAGCCGACAGCGATGCTCGGCTGGTTTGGTTTTCGATTGCGGATGAGTTATTTTCGTTCGTGGTGGCATCCGTCGATTTGAATGGCGTTTCCAGCAAAATACCGGTCACGATCCGAAGACAATCGTTCGATACCGCGTTCGGTCATGTTGGCGAAAAATCCGAGGACTTCAAGATTTCTCTGGAATTGGCCCATAGATTGATATCGCTCACTGGAAACCAATTCTGTGTCGACAATGACCTTGCGGTAAAAACCGAGGACGCGTACAAAAAAGGGCTACACAAAGACCTGAGATTCCAAGCGCTAGGCTTGAGAAATTTGGTTCGCCGAGACGCGGGCATCGTGAAGTTTGCGGTGCGTTATCTTGGTTGATCCCTGCTCCGCAAACGCCACATTAGGTTTCGTTTCATTCCCCGCGCATCAAATCCAGCAACGCGTCGACCGACATCTTGCCGCTAATGTCCGCGCCTTCCAATAGGCTATCGGCCAAATCGCGCTTGTGGCTGTGCAGCGCGACGATCTTTTCCTCGATCGTGTTCTTCGCGATCATCCGGTAAATGGTCACCGGCCGCTGTTGGCCCATGCGGTGCGCACGGTCCGAGGCTTGATCCTCGACCGCCGGGTTCCACCCCTGGTCCATGTGAATCACATAATCGACCACGCAAAGTCGAAAATTGCGAATTTGCCTATCGGTTAGCTGAAAAAATAAGATTTTCCCGTGTTCGAGTCGTCTAAAATTTTTTTTAAGCTAACTCATTGAACTTAAAAAACTACCTCTCAATCGCTCCTTTTGGTCCGCAAAAAAACCGCGAAAAACACAACATATTGATTTAAGATATAGTCATAAACACTATATGAGGGATTCGCATTGCTTGCGGATTTTCTCGCTCAAGCGCACGAAATATCAATGGTCCGGGCCTTTCCCGGATGCGATAAAGCCAAAACGTTCAACCAGACAAGGGAATCAAAGAATGACCGCAAAACTCCAAGTCGTTACGCAACACGCGACCGAAATTCCGCTGCAAAGCGCATCGCTGGACATCTGGGACAGCAAATACCGACTGAAAACCAAAGACGGCAAAGCCGTAGACGGCACGATTGACGACACCTACAAACGCGTCGCGAAAGCCCTGGCCGAAGTCGAGACCAACAAGTCTTTGCAAGAGCATTGGCACAAAGAATTTCTATGGGCATTGCGTAAAGGCGCGATTCCGGCCGGTCGCATCACATCGAATGCCGGTGCGCTGGAACACAAACCGGCAACTTCGACGATCAACTGCACCGTCTCGGGCATCATCGAAGACTCTATGGACGATATTCTAGGGAAAGTACATGAGGCAGGACTTACGCTCAAGGCGGGCTGCGGTATCGGCTATGAATTTTCGACGCTGCGCCCGAAAAACGCCTATGTGTCCGGCGCCGGCGCCTACACATCCGGACCGCTGTCGTTCATGGACATCTACGACAAGATGTGTTTTACGGTTTCTTCCGCCGGCGGTCGCCGCGGCGCGCAAATGGCAACCTTCGACGTCGCGCACCCGGACGTCGTCGATTTCATCCGCGCCAAACGCGAAGACGGCCGCCTGCGTCAGTTCAATCTGTCGTTGCTGATCACCCGCGAGTTCGTCGAAGCGGTTAAAAACGATGCGCAATGGCCGCTGTCGTTTCCTGTCACCGAGCGCGAAGTCAAAGCCGATGCTATCGATTTGACCGATTCCGACAAAATCGTCTGGCGCGATCTACCGAACAAGAAAAGCTATGTCGTCAACGAAGCCGGCCTAGTCGCATGCCGCATCACCAAAACCATGCCGGCCCGGCGCCTGTGGGACATCATCATGTCGTCGACCTACGACTACGCCGAACCGGGCTTCATCCTGATCGATAAAGTCAACGAAATGAACAACAACTGGTTCTGCGAGAACATTCGGGCGACTAACCCGTGCGTGACCGCCGATACTCGGCTCGCGACCCAATACGGGCTGGTCACGATAGGCGAATTGTACCGACGCGGCTTGCCGTTGGAGGTTTCCGTAGATTGCCGGTCTTTGGGACAAGACCATCGGGGTGTTGAAGTGCGACCGGCTAAACCTGCCTTCATGACTGCAAAGCAAGCGGAAGTCTATCGTGTAGTCACCGAAGACGGTTATGAAATCAAAGCCACCGAATGGCACGATTTTTATACTGATCGCGGCAAAATCAAATTGCGCGAACTTCGCCCGGGAGATGAAATACTCGTGCAATCTGGCAAAGGGCAATTCGGTCATGAAGGCGATGAAAAGCTTGGCATGCTACTGGGCCTGATTACCGGGGACGGTCATTTTACGAATCGCGGCAATAATCAGGAAGCCGTAATCGTGAATTTGTGGAATGAAGAAAGGGGTCTGGCTGAAACGATTACTACTTATGTCAATTCATTGATCGCACAGAGCGCTAGAACGGCTCGCCAATACCAGGTTTCTCCGGTGGCCGTGCCCGAACGCAATCATCTTTTTATTCGCTCGGTCGTGCTGGCGCGCGTACTCGAACATTACGGCTTTTCGCGTGATAGCAAACTGCGCGTACCGGAAGTCGTTTGGCGCGGTACCGAAGACTGCGTCCAAAACTATCTTCGCGCATTATTCCAAGCCGACGGCACTGTCAACATCTCAAGCAATAGCCAAAGCTGCTCGATTCGATTAGCTTCGAGTTATCCCGGATTGCTTAAAGACATACAACAATTGCTGGCAAACTTCGGCGTATTTTCGCGGATAAGACAACGGCGTCCTGCGCAAATGCGTCAATTGCCGGACGGTAAGGGCGGACATAGAGACTATCAGTGTAAAGCCGATTATGAATTGATTATCGACGGCGAATCTCGGGAAACCTTCATGCGCGAAATAGGTTTCTTACTCGACTATAAAAACGAGAAATATCGCCAGTGGGCAGCGGACAAAGCCTTGCGCAAATCACAGCGCTTTACGACACGGGTAAAAAGCATTGATTATGCTGGTCGTGAAGCGGTGTTCGATACCACGCAGCCGGATTGCAATGCCGTAATTTTTAACGGACTGGTTACAGGACAATGCGGCGAACAACCATTACCGCCCTACGGCAGTTGCCTGCTCGGCTCGATCAACCTGACCCGCTTCATCGAAAAACCGTTCAGCAAAGAAGCCGGATTCGATTGGGAAGGTTTCCGCAAGACCGTGCGTATTTTTACCCGCATGCTCGACAACGTCGTCGAAATCAACGGCTTGCCGCTCCAAAAACAACGCGACGAAATCTTCGGCAAACGCCGCCACGGCATGGGTTATCTGGGATTAGGCTCGACACTGACGATGCTAGGCCTGAAATACGGCGAGGAAGAGTCCTTAGCCTTTACCGAAGAAGTCACCAAAGCGCTGGCTATTGAAGGCTGGAAGGTCGGACTGGAACTCGCGAAAGAAAAAGGTCCGGCACCGATAATGGAGCAAATGTTCACGGTCACCGGCGAAATGCTGTACAAACGCCCGGAAATGCAGCAAGACGGCTACAAGGTTGGCGACAAAGTACCGGGCAAAGTGCTGCACGCAAAATACAGCCGCTACATGCAGCAACTGGCGCAAGAAGAGCCCAAACTGGTCGAAGAACTGGCCAAGACCGGTTGCCGCTTCACGCATCATAGCTCGATCGCGCCAACCGGCACGATCTCGCTGTCGCTCGCGAACAACGCCAGCAACGGCATCGAACCGAGCTTCGCGCACCATTATTCGCGTAACGTCATCCGCGAAGGCAAAAAGTCCAAGGAAAAGGTCGACGTGTTCTCGTTCGAACTCTTGGCTTATCGCCACCTGGTCAATCCCGACGCGATGCCGTACAGCGACGACCCGAACGCGCAATTGCCGGATTATTTCATCGCCGCCGACGATGTCACGCCGATACAACATGTCGATATCCAGGCCGCCGCGCAAAAATGGATCGATTCGTCGATCTCGAAAACCGCCAACGTTCCGACCGACTATCCGTATGAAGACTTCAAGTCGATCTACGAATACGCCTACGACCAAGGTTTAAAAGGCTGCACGACATTCCGCTTTAATCCGGAAGTGTTCCAGGGCGTGTTGGTCAAGGAAAAGGACTTGGAAAACACCACCTACCAGTTCACGCTGGAAGACGGCCATGTAGTCGAATTGAAAGGCAACGAAGAAGTCGAGTACGACGGCGAAATCCATTCCGCCGCGAATTTGTTCGATGCGCTGAAGGAAGGGTATTACGGGAAGTTTTAGCTGTTGTGCATACTGAACAGATGAGCGAATCTTTCTCCGACTATATCGTCTATGTCGATGAAAGTGGCGATCATGGATTAAATAGTATTGATCCCAGTTATCCGGTATTCGTTTTGGTGTTTTGTATCTTTCATAAACGGGACTATGTGCAAACCGTAGTCCCTTTAATACAAGAATTTAAACTCAAACATTTCGGACACGATCAAGTTATTTTGCATGAAACCGATATCCGCCGCGACCGCGGTAGTTTTGCTTTTTTGAAAAGTAAACAGCATAAATCCGATTTTCTAAACGAACTAACGGACTTAGTCCAAAAAGCGCCGTTTACACTGATTAGCTCCGTAATCGATAAACAAGCCTATCGGCAACGGCATCTAACGGTGGAAAATCCTTATCACATTGGACTACGGTTTGGTTTGGAAAGGATTTTTTATCACCTGCGGCAACAACCGACACTCACTCACATTGTGGTCGAGCAACGAGGTAAGGTTGAAGACAATGAACTGGAATTGGAATTTCGCAGAATATGTGCGGGAGAGAATTATTTACATCGCCCATTACCGTTC
Source organism: Methylotuvimicrobium sp. (assembly GCF_050611805.1). NCBI lineage: Bacteria > Pseudomonadati > Pseudomonadota > Gammaproteobacteria > Methylococcales > Methylococcaceae > Methylotuvimicrobium > Methylotuvimicrobium sp. The sequence continues at coordinate 63,253 of NZ_JBNGHF010000021.1, read as the reverse complement.
GAATTGGTATTTGCCGATAAAAAAAGCAATTCGGCCGGCTTACAATTGGCCGATTTGATCGCTCGACCGATTGGATTGCATATCCTAAAACCCGAGCAAAGCAATAGAGCGTTCGACATTATCGAAAACAAATTTTACAGAAATAGCCGGGGTAACAAACATGGCTTTGGACTGAAGCGTTACCCTTAAAAACAAAAAGCCCCGATGCTACCACCGAGGCTTTTTGTCGACCGAGTATCCTCAATCCTTATCGGCATTATCCTACCGGCAAGGTTGGAGAGTCAAATTCGATATTTGGCATGGACAACAGATAAATTTAACCGGGCTCGCGAGTCCCGAGAATTCTAGGCAAAAAACATGACACTACACAAAATCAACAAAAAAATCGTCAGCTACAAAGTGCTGACCAAAGACAGCGCCGAAACAGCCCAGCCCGAAGCGGAAAAACCGTCCCCGGAATCGATGCACGAAAACATCGAACGGCCCGAAGTTCTGGTCGGCTCGACCTACAAGATCAAAACGCCGCAATCCGAACATGCGCTGTACATCACGGTCAACGACATCATCCTAAACCAAGGTTCCGAGCACGAAGAACGCCGACCTTACGAAGTCTTCATCAACTCGAAAAACATGGAACATTTCCAATGGGTGTTGGCGCTGACGCGCGTCATCTCGGCGGTGTTCCGCAAAGGCGGCGACGCCTGCTTCCTGGTCGAAGAGCTCAAAGCGGTATTCGACCCGCGCGGCGGCTACTTCAAAAAAGGCGGCGTATTCATGCCCTCGCTGGTCGCAGAAATCGGCCACGCGATCGAATCGCATCTGAAACACATCGGCATGATACAGCCCGAAGAAATGAGCGATCACCAAAAACAATTTCTCGCCGAAAAACGCCGCGAATTCGAAGCCCACCACGGCGCGGCAAACAACGGCGACGCCTTCCCGGAACAAGCCGTACTCTGCACTAAATGTAGCACTAAAGCGATGGTGCTGATGGACGGGTGTATGACTTGTTTGAATTGTGGGGAGTCGAAGTGTGGGTGATAGTAAACTGCTCAATAGATGCCGGCGATGGACGAATTAACCACAACCGATTATTTTCGTGACAACGTATTGCCGAAACGGCCTTACATAAAACCGGAATGGTGCCAAGCCGCGTTATCTCATCCCTTTCGCAGGGAAGTTCAAGACGACGGACGGATTCGGCATTGGATGTTTGTGCCTGAACTCAATAAATTCTTGCGGGTCGTCACACTTGAAGACGGTAAAACGGTCCATAACGCTTTTCCTGATCGGAGATTTAAACCATGAAACTAAACTACGACCAAAAAACGGACTCTCTTTACATTCATTTAGCGGACAGGCCTTCCGTCGATTCAGACGAAGTGGTCGACGGCGTTGTTTTGGACTTTGACGAAAACGGCGCTTTGGTAGGGATTGACGTCCAGCACGCCAGTAAAAAGGCGGATATTCAGAATTTGTCGTTGTTGCATTTGCCGTTGAGGGAATTGGATGCCGCTTGACGCTATCGGTTTTCGCCCCTTTTTTCGCTGTTTTTTCGTTTTCTACGCGCCTTCGGCGCCGGACGTAGCAAAGTTGCGCCGGTTATTGAAGCGTTATGTTCTTCCTGATAACGGAGTAAAATTTGTCTGAAGTAAGAATAAGCTCAGTTAAGTTCACGAACTTTAAAGCACTGCAAAATTTCTCTGTTAGCCTAAGCGAGACAAATATTTTAGTTGGGCCAAACAATGCCGGGAAATCGACGATTATAAGTGCATTTAGAATTCTGGATGTCGCTCTCCGGAAGGCCAAAAGGCTAAAAGCGGAAAGAGTTCCACTCCCAAACGGAAGCACAGGGTTTGGCCATAGAGTTCCAGAGCAACTAATTAGTGTTTCACTTGAAAACGTAGCTACGGATTATAACGAAGAAGACAGTAAGATTGAGTTTCGTTTAACCAATAGAAACAAACTATTCTTATTCTTTCCGAATGAAGGCGGTTGCGTTCTTCATTGGGATAACGAGGGGGCTAGTGTTAATACACCAGGTCGCTTCAGGAATGCTTTTCCAATAAATATACAGGTCGTTCCCGTTTTAGGTCCCTTGGAGCACGAAGAAACCTATGTAAATGAAGAGACTGTCAAAAACTCTCTCAATACACATCGAGCATGCAGGCACTTTAGAAACTACTGGCATTATTTTGACGAAGGTTGGGCTGAGTTCTCAGAAATGATCTCGTCTACATGGCCAGGAATGAAAATTAAAAAGCCAGAGCTAGACATACCAAATAGAAAACTCAGCATGTTTGTATCTGAAGAACGGATTGATCGTGAAGTTTATTGGGCTGGATTTGGATTTCAAATTTGGTGTCAATTACTTACCCATTTATCACGTTCAAATGATGCAAGCATCGTAATAATTGATGAGCCGGAAATTTATCTTCACCCTGACGTCCAACGTCAGCTCCTTAACATTCTCAGAGGAATAGATGCAGATGTGCTGCTCGCAACACATTCTGTCGAAATTATGGGGGAGGCCGACCCTTCTGAAATACTTCTGGTGAATAAAGGATCGAAATCTGCAAAAAGACTGAAAGATGTTGAAGGTGTTCAAATAGCGTTAGAGTCGTTAGGTTCGACCCAAAACGTTACTCTTACACACTTAGCAAGAACCAAGAAAATTCTTTTTGTCGAAGGTATTGCGGACTATAAATCTATACGGAGATTTGCAAAGAATTTAGGGCTCAATGAACTAGCTTCAGGTAATGATCTAACAGCATTTGAATCCGGCGGCTTTTCTTCATGGGAAAGGATAAAATCTTTTGCATGGGGTGTTAAAAACACAATAGATGCGAATATGAAGCTATTCGCTGTTTACGACAGAGACTATTATTGCAGTGATGAAATTGAATACATATTAGATGGCCTCAAAACCGAACTAACCTATGCTCACATTCATCAACGAAAAGAAATGGAAAACTATCTTCTAGTTATTCCTGTATTAGAAAGGGTATTAATTAAGCAGGTTGACTTTAAGAATCGACGTACTGGAGAGCGGATAAGTATAGAAAAAAACATTCATGACTATCTGGAAAAGATAACAAAAACTCTGAAAGTTGAAGCTCAAGCACAATATATTGCCAAACGTATTAGTTATCACCAAGGTAAAGGGATTGACAATGGAACTATAAGCAAGGATGCGATTGAAGTCTTCGAAGATCTTTGGGCAGATATTGATTCTCGTATGGAGATTGTTCCTGGAAAAACAACGATTCGTTTGCTAAGAACTTTAGTTCAAAAAGATTACAAAGTAAACCTGACTGATGTGCAAATAATCGACGAATTTGATCGGGATGAAACACCAAAGGACTTGCTCCAATTGATTGAACATCTGGATGATTTTCGTGCAAATTAGGGCAACAGGAAGCAAGGAGTCAGGTCTAAAGGAAGGAAAAGCAGCAGGGTCAAAAGCAGCGGGGTCAGGTCTATATTCATAGCTTTTTGCAAAAGCAGCGGGGTCAGGTCTATATTCATAGCTTTTTGTAACTGGGAAATAAAATAGCCAGGTTTATTCTATAATTCAATCTGACCCTCTTTTTCAATTTATTACGTGACACGGCGAGGCGGATCTAGATAGGGGCCGGATTTATTTTTATAATTCAACTTGACAGCTTTTGCCGCTATTTAAACTACTGATACTAAATGAAAATACTTGAAATAATATTAATTTTTTCACTTTGCATGATCACAGGGTGTAATGTAATTCCAATGAATTCAAACCCTCAAAATCTACTGCCATCTAAATCATTCATTGATGCCGATTTGAGATTGATAACAATATCTATGTCAGATCATGCAGATACTGATTTAATATCTTCTATCCAAGTCGAAACTGCATGGAAAAACTCTTTAGAAAAAGCCCTTTTTACAAAAAAAATATTTAGTGACAATTCAAAAAGAAAAGTAAATATAGATATTAATGTAACTAAATATATTGTTGGGATAACACAATTTGATGTTCATATTATTGCGGAATATAAAATAGTTGATAGAAATTCTGATAAAATCATTCATTCCGAAGTTATTGATTCAAAAGGAAACTCAAATTTATTCTTTGGATTGAATCGTAGTAATGAAAGTAACGGCATGGCTATTCGAGCTAATATAGAAAAATATATTGCGAAGTTAGAAGAATATGCTTTAGAAAATCAAACAATTCCGAGTAGTAGGTCCTATTAACGAAGATCGAAAGTCAGGGGCCAGGGGTTTCGAGGTAACTGCCCAGCCCCCCACTCCGAAATCGGCATTTTTTCTGAAAACCCACTGTAAGCCATTGATAGTTGGTTACGTGGCCAAAAACTGAAAACTGGCAAAATCCTAGAGAGGGTCTGAATACTTACGTTTCGGGAGAATAGGGTCAAGTCTAGAGTCATGGCTTTTTTTGGAAATGGGAAATAAAGGGGTCGGTATTATTTTATAATTCAACCTTACCTCTTTTTCTGAAAGGAATAGGTGATTTTTTTAGATTGACTTATTCTACCGTGAGAGGAATCATTAAAAATCATAAATCAAAGACCTGCCCGTTTGCTTGCGTTTGCTTTTTTGGTGCAATAGGTCATTATGTTGGTGATAAAGGCATCGTAATTACAAGTAGCCTGTTTTAATAGTGCTATCAAATTGGCAAAGTCACATGATATTGAATTATGGGATGGGAGTAAGTTAGTCAGATTTTTAGCCAACGATTTAACGTTTTTTAAATTTTTAAATAATAAATCTGTATAGCGTCTATTCTGTTAAAAATCAAAAGAGGGAGAATAGTAGACGAAGCCATGTCCAAAATAACCGGGATCAGAGTAAAATATACTTGCACCAAAATATATGAGTTACTAGTAGCTACAAGATATTACTACTAGTATCTACATCTTTTAAAATACAATTGTAATTTCTAACCGTATTAGGGCCTCCTTTTAACGTTTTTCTATCTATGTTAAATGCTAAATCTCCAATAGGCCATGGCATCCTAAATTTAAATATTAAAATATTTGGTGTCGTCTCGATAAAACCTTTAACGACGTCATATACATCAAGACCACAAAGTGCTTCAAAAGCTACTTCAACATTTGAATGATTAGGATTTGATAAAACATTGGAATCGAATATGAATGTAAATTGTGACCCATATGTCGAGGCGGCGCATTTTTTTGAATAAGCATTGTACTGCTCAGCTTGTTCAAATTTATTTTCGTTTCTATATTTATTCGCTAAATTATTAATTCTTTCGGATTCTATTTGTGCTGAGTCTTGGCAAATCAATTGCTTTGACTCTGCTAATACATCTAATGACAGCATTGTAAGTAACACAACACAAGACTTGTTCATAATTCATCCTTTATAAAATTTAAAGAAAAAGTAATGCAAGCAGATGGGGTCGGCACCTGACTCAAGCATTCTTGTTTTTATGAACAATAGCCCCAAACGTCATTGAGTGCAATTGATAAAAGAAAAAATAGGGTCACCCATTAGCCTGTCATAGTCAACAAAGGCAGCGGAGTCAGCAGCGGGGTCGAGACAATGGGGTCAGGTCTAGATACATAGCCTTTTTTGAAAATCCCGGCACGGTAATTCCGCGCGCCCGGATTTATGAAAGGGAACTAACGGGTAACTGGCTGTTCTAACTTGATGATTAGAATGCAATACTTGACCCCGCTGCCCCCAATTAGACTCGCCCAAATTAGTTTGGCCGACTGAATGGGCAACGGAAATGAAACCAGCGAAACAAAAAGGTACGTTGGCTGATATTTTTTGTTTGTGAAGTCCGTAAATCGCAATTGGTAGGGCGTCAAACGGCCAAGCCGTATGGCGCCATAGGTTTTAACCAATCTCGGCCGGAAGTCACCGCGCTCTAGTGCACGGCTCTGACTTCAAGGTGAACGCCACTTTGGGTTTGAAGCTGAGAGATAACAGCAAAGAGATTTCTAGCTTGTGGATTGCCTTTCTGGCTAAACATGCGCATCAGGCTTTTGGGCGGGGTATTTGTAACTTCGCCAAGTCGTTCAAAGCCAATCGTTGCGTTGATATAGTCACGTAAAACGGCCTTGCCTGTGTCCACATCCCCGGATAAAAGACATTCAATTCCTTCGCGTAGCAAAGCGTCGCGAAACTCTGTGTCCTGCTCGATACGCGCTATTATGGTATCTTTGAAACTGCGTGTTAACGTCATTTGTCACCTCTCTGGCGTTTTCGCCGCTTGTAATCGTTCCATCTAGTTTGTGCATCCTCAATGTCGCGTTGCTGCCGTTTCTTTGTGCCGCCAGCCAGCAGGATCACAAGTCGCTCGCCGTCTTTGCCAAAATAAATTCTGTAACCCGGTCCAGAATCGATGCGAAATTCTAATACGTCGGCACCGACACCTTTTGCATTCGAAAAATTCCCCTGTTCCAGCCGAATAATCGCTGTTGCTATCTTGGCGGCACTAGATGCATCAAGATGATTAAACCAATCCGCGAAAGGGCTGCGACCATTCGTATCTGTATATTCATGAATCTGAATCATGCCTGATAGTAACCTATAAGTTACTGACGATCAATGACAATATTTTTCCTTCACGGTAAATGTCAACTTAGTTGTCGCATGAGTTGAAAATCCCGAATCCCGGCACGGTAATTCCGCGCGCCCGGATTTGTGTGTGGAGCTACCGGGTAACTGGCTGTTCTAACTTGATGATTAGAATAGAATACGCAACGGGGTCAGGTCTAGTGCGACAAGCTTCGCTTGTCGCACTAGACCTGACCCCTAGCCGTTTGCTAGCCGCCCTAGCCGGACCTGACCCCGTAGCCTCTCGGCTGGAAGCTTGCCGTTAGGAGCTCAAAAACCATCAGTCTCTCAAGTTTATGGAAAATTCGACGTAATTACATTATAGTTACGATAAATTCAGTAAATAATAGGAGTGCAGTCAAATGACTCAGCTAGTACGAATAGGGAATTCTCAAGGCATAAGAATACCTAAGCCTTTGATTGAACAGGCTCGTTTGGAAGGAAAAGAGCTCAAATTACAATTGGTTAACGGTGGCCTCCTCATAACTCCGGAGAATGGAGTTAGAGAAGGATGGAAAGAAGCTATAGAACAAACAATTTCGGCTCAGGGGCAAGAGTCGCTAGATGATGAATGGTTGGATTTCCCTCTCGACTCAGATGATGAGCTGGACTGGTAATGATAAAGCGATTTGAAGTTTGGCTCGTTGACCTTAATCCCACAAAAGGAAGAGAGATCAATAAAACACGCCCTTGCGTTGTAATTTCCCCCAATGAAATGTCAGCTCTGTCTACGGTCCTTATGGCTCCAATGACGACTAAGGGTTTTGAGTTTCCTTGTCGTGTTCCATGTAAGTTCAAAGAAAAAAGTGGTCTGATCCTGCTGGATCAAATTAGGGCAGTTGATAAATCAAGGCTTGTTAAAAAGCTTGGGGCAGTGAGTGCAAAGACACAAAAAGAACTGTGTTCGTGCTTAAAAGAAATGTTCGAGTATTAAATGTAGCTAACAATGCAAATTCACTCGGACAAAAGCAACGGGGTTTCGAGTAGGACAGGCACTCCCAGCGAGGTAGGGTGATGTTGGTTTTCTCCGTTTGCCGCCTGGTTTCCCGGCGGTGCCACAATATCTCACCCATAACGCAGGTTGATCCAGCAAAAAAGGGGTCACAAAAAAGGGGTCACACAAAAAAGGGGTCAGGTTAGTTTTATTACCGACTTCTTTTTAGCTGAAGCCATACATGGCGTTCGTCTTAACGTACGCACTAAAAAATGTACACTGGAGAGAATTGGAACACAGCCGAAACTGGTCATGACCGGAATAACTGCAACTGAGGCGCGCAGCAACCTTTATCGGTTGATTGATGAAACCGCCGAATCCCACCAACCAATCGTCATTACGGGCAAACGAAATAATACTGTTCTGGTTTCCGAAGAAGATTGGTCTGCAATTCAGGAAACGCTTTACCTGCTATCCGTGCCAGGCATGCGTGAGTCTATTCGAAAGGTTATGGATACCGCTGTGGGTGAATGCAATGAGGAACTCGGCTGGTGACATGGAAGCGGGTTTATACCAAGCAAGCTCAGAAGGATGCAAGGAAGTTGGCCGCCAGCGGCCGCCTGAAATTAATGAAATTAAAAGCGAAGGAATTGCTGGAGCTGATAGCAGAAGATCCGTATTGTAAGCCACCTCCGTTTGAGAAGCCTATCGGCGATCTTACGGGGACCTATTCCCGCCGGATCAATATTCAGCATCGCCTAGTGTACCATGTACTTGAAGACGAACGGAGTCGTTAAAGTTCTTCGGCTCTGGAGCCACTACGAATAATATATAACCGTAAATTCGGCAGGGCCGTCGGTCCGATTGGTGAAACGCAATCGGACGAACAAACTACACCTTTCGCACTTCAAATTTCGGCATTGCCCGAGGAGGCGCCGGGGTGTCCGGTCGGTTTTCGCTCCTGCAAAATCGACATTCACGCCATCCATGGCGTTCACAAAGGCTTTGCCAGCATGGAGCTGGCATAGAGTATACAGGGACGTATTCACGGCGTTCTTTGGCGGACACCCCTGCGCCGAATTTTGATCTACGACGGGTATAATTGTTTCTCAAAGCACGCTTCGCTATTTGGAGCTACGCGTACTGCTGGTGATCAGGGAGTTACTCCCTTTATACTCAAAAATTAGCTAACTTTATGAAGGTATGGGGTGTGGCTAACGAGGATGTCGGCAGCAGGAAGCTGCCGTCAAGCCCCCATGGAAGGGTTTACGGCGGTCCTTGATAGACACATCCCATATTATTCTTAGACGGTTTTTCAATCAAAAGGGAGTAACCAATGAAACTGAGTTACGACCCAAAAACGGACTCTCTTTACATTCATTTAGCAGACCGGCCTTCCGTCGATTCGGACGAAGTCCGTCGATAGCCTTGTTTTGGATCTTGATGAAAACGGCGCTTTGGTCGGTATCGAAGTCCAGCATGCCACTCAAAATGCTGATATTCAGAAGTTGTCATTGCGAAATAAAGGGGTGGGGGTTATTTTATAATTCAATCTAACTAACCCTTTTTCTCGCCTTTTTCTCCCGCTTGACGGCATTATTTCCCCAGATCATAATCAGATCGGAATGCGCGATTAGGCGTATTGGACTTCTTATGCGTAATCCCACACAGCAGTACCGCCCCCTCCTGCAAGCTGTCGGGACTCGCCATGCAGAGAATAAATCATGAACATTTTAAGAACGAATAAGCCTGACGGAGCCAACCTGCGATGATCGAGGCACAAGAAAAACCGCCCGTGGACAGTTGCTCGTTGGCTCTGATCGGCAGCGGCGGAGCCGGAGTAATGACCGCCGGGCAGATCCTTTTGGATGCTGCTGCCGAGGCTGGTTATTTCGGCTTGATGACTCGTTCTACCGGTCCACAGATTCGTGGGGGCGAAGCCGCCGCAGTGCTTCGACTCGGCGTGACGCCTGTCGGCTGCCAGGATGATCGCATCGATCTTTTAGTCGCGCTGGACTGGGGCAAGGCCGAGCACTTTTCCGATGAGCTGGTGCTGGATGCCGATAGCGTGGTTATTGCTGATTCTGCTGAAGGCGAGCCACCCGTTTGGGTGACGGATTCGGGTGCTCGCCACTACGCGGTAAGACTTAGCGAACTTGCGCGCGAACATTCCGGCTTACGCGCCAATATCATTGCTGTGGGCATCGTCGGGGCGCTTGTCGGTCTCGATTTCGAGTGCGTGAAGAATACTATCCGGCGCCGATTCATCGCCAAAGGGAATCAGTTGATCAATGTCATACAGGCTGGACTGCAGGCAAGCATTTCCGCGGCCGATTCGCTCCAATGTGCCTGCAAGCTCGCGCCGCCTCAACCGCAACCGCGTTGGCTGTTGACCGGTAACGAAGCCGTCGGCATGGGTGCGCTGCGCGGCGGGGTGCGGTTCTGTGCCGCCTATCCGATCACGCCTTCCACTGAGATTCAGGAATGGTTGGCTAGACGGCTCCCCGAGGTAGGCGGCTGCCTGGTACAGGCCGAAGACGAACTCGCCTCGATCAACATGTGCATTGGCGCCTCGTTTGGCGGGGTGCCGGCCATGACAGCCACCTCGGGCCCGGGGTTATCTCTGATGGTCGAGGCGCTGGGGCTGGCGGTGGCGACCGAGACGCCACTGGTTGTGGTTGACGTTATGCGTGGCGGCCCGTCTACTGGCATTCCCACCAAGTCCGAGCAGGCCGATCTCGCCATTGCCGTTTATGGCGCGCACGGCGATGCGCCTCGGCTGGTGTTGGCGCCCAACGGCATTGGCGATTGTGTGACAACTACCCAGTGGGCCGTATACCTGGCCGAGGCGCTGCAATGTCCGGCTGTGGTATTGAGCGATCAATTTCTGGGGCAGTCACGTGCTGCCATTACGCCGCCGAAGGATCGCGAGTGGCACGCCGAACGGCGCAGGGCGCCGGCGGATATCGCGGATTTCCAACGTTTCGGGGATTCCAGCGACGGCATCTCGATGATGGGCATTCCCGGCACGCCGGGCAGCGAATACACAGCTACGGGTTTGAGCCATAAAACGTCGGCGCGTCCCTCGGCCATGCCCGCCGACCATCGCCTACAGTTGGACAAGCAACGCCGTAAGCTCGAGCAATTCGATTACGGCGATGACTGGGCCGACATCGAGGGCGCTGGATCTCTTGGGTTGCTGACCTGGGGGTCCACCACCCAAGCGGCTCGAGAAGCCGTCGCGCAGGTTCGTGCCGATGGATCGGCGGTAAGGCTCGTGTCGCTAAGGCTGATCGCCCCGCTTGATCCTATCCGGCTCGCTAGAGCTTTGGAAGGTATAGATCGCCTGTTGGTGGTCGAACAAAGCCACGGAGCGCAGTTTTTTCGCTATCTGCGGGCCGTCTGCGAACTGCCGCCGCACACTCGCCGCCTTGCCGAGCCCGGCCCCCTGCTCTTGCTGCCGGGCCGGATCGCCGCTGCGCTTCGCGTACTAGAGATGGAGCAGGTCAAATGAGCAGAGAACATCAAGTCAAGCCCCGCGCCCTCGCGCACAAAGATTACAAGTCGAGCTACAAGCCCGTATGGTGCGCAGGTTGCGGTGATTACGGCGTGCTCAACGCGCTCACGAAGTCGCTCTCAGCACTGGAAATTCGCACTGAACAGGTTGCTCTGATCTCCGGTATCGGTTGCTCATCTCGGCTTCCGGCCTATACCCGGGCCTATGGTTTACACGGCGTACACGGCCGTGCATTGCCTGTGGCCGCAGGGCTAGCCATCAGCCGGCCGGAGCTTACGGTCATCGCCGTAGGCGGCGACGGGGACGGTTTCTCGATCGGCGGCAACCACTTCATCCATGCTTGCAGGCGTAACGCCAATTTTAGTTATCTGGTGATGGACAACGCGGTTTACGGCATGACGAAGGGACAGGCTTCGCCGACCACTGAGAGTGACTGGACCGGTTCGAAACTGGCCCCGCAAGGCACACATCAACCGCCCTTTCAGCCGCTGGAAATGGCGCTGGCTGCCGGGGCACCGTTCATCGCACGGGCCTTTTCGAATGCCCCCAACGAACTCGCACGGATCATCCGCGAGGCCATCGAATTTCCCGGTTTCGCTTTTGTGCAGATATTGAGTCCGTGCGTTACTTTCCGTCCGGAACAGCTTAACTGGAAGAAACAGGTACAAGAGGCTTTTTCGCCGACCGCCGACAAGCGCGAGGCCTATCTCAAACTACTTGACGATGATGGCATCGGCACCGGGATTCTTTATCGTGCCCCTCGACCCTGCTTTCAACCCGATACCGCCACGCCCCGAAGCCTGGCGGCGATCGCAACCGACTTCGAGGTCTCCGCATGAGTATGCTAACGACGGTCCTCGGTAGACACATCCCGTACCTTTTATTCTTTGACGGTTTTACGATCAAAAGGGAGTAGATGAAGTCGTGAGAACAATGCCTGTAGATCATTCATCCTGCTTTATTGAGTTTGTATTGGGTTTTGAGCCAAATGCCGAACCTAGTCAAAGCCCAGCCACGGGTCATGATGTCAACGCTCAAACAAAAACTAATAAACCACATTGATGTGCCGAGCCATTCCTGCCAAAGTATCAAGCCCATGAGTACTGAGACCAGGCCGCCAAAGGTGGCTGCGGTAAAGTGGGAAAATCGCACGCTATAAGCCGCGAATATCCGAAAAATACCTTTTATCAGCAAATACGCCGCGGCCAATAAGATGAGCTTATCCGAGGACTTATTTAGCTCGGTCAGGACGATTAAGCCAAACACGGTATCTAAGACCCCGATTTGCAAGTTTACATAGAATTCCTTGGTTTGACGCTGTAAAAAAGTATCGTAACAGGCCATAAAACCGGTTACCAAAATCACGATCGATACTATCGGCAGCCAGGAGCTGTTTTGATTCATGATACGCACTCCAGGGGCCAATGCGGACAAAACGGTCAGTAGTATGCCGGCAATCGACAATGCCAAGCCTCGCACTAATAGCGTATTGCGCTGATTGAGAAAATGGTCGAATTCGGTTTTCGATTCGGTTGAAATCATTTCTTTCTCCTTTTTAAAACAAAATTTTAGATAGGAAAATCACAGCCTTTCAATAATTTATGCCTCGAGCGGGCGCGCGTTGTTAAACCAGTTCGGGCAATGGCATAATCATATTGGTTTCCTTGGTTCGGACCAATAGTTATTGCTAAAACAAGATGCCCGGATTTCGGTAAAAAGGTTACCATATCATGAAAACGATCGGTAAAGGGGCATTAGCGCCTACTCTATGACGCATTTGAGTGGTTAACGTTCTCCGGTTCTGGAGTCACTGCGAATAAAACAGTAATAAACGGGGCAGTAATTCTATTCGCCCCCTAGCCCTTGTGATTCCAGCAATTCCCAATTTGGGGATAAAAAAGGGTGCGGGGTGTGCTTGGCGAGGATGTCGGCGGCAGGGCAGATTTTTGCTCCTGCAAAATCTGCATTCACGCCATCCTTGGCTTTCGAGCCGCCGTCAAGCCCCCATGGATGGGTTCACGGCGTTCCTCGACAGGCATACCCCGCATCCTGAATACGGCGAAATTTCTCAAACTGGGAATTGCTGTTGTGATTCTAATTTGAGACTTTAGCAGGAAGGGGTTGCAACTTTGCCCTAAACGTTTCGACCGTGGCCAAAGGAAATTGAAATGTTCGGGGCGGGTTGAATAACCCGCCCCACGAGAGTGACCGAAGCAAATAGTGGGAAAAACACTGCCAAGTTTTGCTGTCAGGCATCTATAGCTAAATTGGACGATTGCTATCTGTTTAAATATTCGAGTTAAATCAAGCCCGAAAATCATACAAAACAACATCTGTTTCGCCCGCTATGCTTGGCTTCATAAAGCGCACGGTCGGCTCTTCTGATCAGTTCATCGATAGACTGTGTTTCGGGGTTCAGACACGCAATACCCAAACTAGCGGTAATTGTTTGCTCGATACCGGGAAGACTCAATTCGGCGATAGTCTCACGAAGTCGCTCTGCAAATTTAAGCGCGCTATGCGAATCCGCCTCTTCCAGAAGTAAGACAAATTCCTCGCCGCCGAAACGCGCGGCAAAATCGCTGTCTCGGCAACTTTTTCGAAAACAATCGGCGATCATAACCAATACTTGGTCGCCGACTGCGTGACCATAGATATCGTTGAAGCGTTTGAAGTGATCGATATCCAGCATGATGACCGACAGGTTCCGTTTGTAACGCTGGGAGGCGCGAAATATCGGTTCGCCTTTTTGATAGAATGCGCGCCGGTTAAAAATATTGGTCAACGGGTCTCTTGTTGCTAATAATTCAAGCTCCCGTGTGCGGTCTTTGACTTTTTGTTCTAGCGTTGCGTTGAGTCGCTTTAACTCGGTTTGAGTTTGTACGAAGTGATGTAACGAAATGGCGATCAATGCCAATGAAAAGCTTAACAAGCCCCAGGCTAGCGGTATTCGCCGCCAAGGTAGAATGCTGTGTGCCACAGCCATGTCGAGCAATAACAATAGACCGAAAAAAGCAAATGTGACGATGATGACTTTTTGCTCATTGTTGACATGACGAAATCTCGAGAAAGCCACTGCAAACAATAGCGACAGGCTGATCGCAAATAAACCGTCAAAAACGAAATACATTCTGGAAATTGCGCTATAACCGAGCAATGGCAATATATTGGCGCCTACTGCATAGGCTAAATGAAATCGCCATAGCGCACCGATCAATTTTTGATACTTAATTCCGGCGCACCATTCCCCGAACAATAAAGCCATCGCGACCGGCAATAAAAAATAGCCGGTCGCAGCCAGATGATCCCAAAACAACGGTGCGTTGATCAACCACAATTTGACTTGGCTCTGACCGAAAACCATCAAGGCGGAAGCCAAGGCGAACAATGCTAGATAATAAAAACTTCTCCGTTCGGCTTGCAGTAACGCGAAAAAAAAGGCCAAACCGGCGATCAGCAAGGAAAAGCCGCTAACGACAATTTGTTCCACCGAATGATCGAGAATCAATTTGATCAAATCGAGTCGTTCCATCAACCTGACCTCGCCCCATAGGCCGATGTCGCTATAGTCGGAAAACACCCGAAAATAAAGAAACTTGCCCGCAAAATCGGCAGGCAGTTGGATCATGTGCCAAGGCCAACCTTCGAAACGTCCATGACCGTTATGATCGAAATAGCCGTACTGATAGATTTTTTGCCCATCCAGATAAGCTTGAACAATTAAGTCGACACTGTAGATATAAATGACCGGGTCGTGCCAATTGCCATTCGGTAAAGCAGTACGGAACCAAGCATTGGTCTGTCCGTCGCGTCCCGGAGGGTTGGAAGGAAAGTCGATTGCTTGCCATGCTTCGCTAGAGTTGTCTTGCAAAGCCCACTCCGGCCGTCCTTGAACATCGAAAGGCGAGTCGCCCCAGCGGTATTGCCAGTCGTTATGCAATTGCAGGGGTGATTCATGTGCTTGGAGACAGACCGTAAAAAGTGACAGGCAAAGCAATAAGCCGCCTTTCAGTCGGTGTTCCGTCACAAGATCTATGAAGTAAGCGACTAATCGTGTAAGCAACTGTATCAATCGGCCTGATAATAGAGATTGACGGGAAAATCGAAGATTGCGTTGGGTAGATAATTTATTTCACACCCGTTTTTTAACCAAAATGTATAAATAAGGCTTTGCATAAGTCTCATGGCCGAAGTATAGCAGCGTAACGCTTCGGAAAATGGTCATGTTTCACAAGCCGGTATAAGCGATTCATTAAATTATTCGAATCAAGGTAGTTTGTTTCTCCATCCGTGTCGGGGCTGCAATCCAGACACGAACGTTTCAAGCTAAGGTGATTTATGACAATCGTTTTGGACGGGTTGATAAAACCCGTCCGGCGGCGAGATGGTAGCCTAAAACTCATACTTTATCGTGCTAAGCCGGCTTTCCAAGGCCGCCAACAACTCTTTTCCGGATTTGACCGTTCCAAAATCGGCCGGCTCTAGGCTTTTGCCGGTTAATACCGAGAATCGTGATAACAAATTCTTTAGGCGGTTTTGTTCGCTAACGGTAAAACGATATTGCTGAATCCAATACTCGAAGTTAGGTACTTCGGGGGAGTTAACAAGCTTGGCGCGTTCTTCGAGCTTTTCGAGCAGGAGGTCCAGAAGGCCGATGTTGTCTCTTATCAATTTCTCGACGACCTTCGGATCGAGATTGCGTCCCGGCTCCAAACGGTTATCCGAAACGACTTTTAAACACTGGATCAATTCCCCAGTCGAAAATCGCGCCGCCGTCTCAAAGAATGCCGAGGCTTCCATGTCGCATAAATGCTCATGATTGTAATCGAACTGAGGTTTTGACGCCGTCAAAAGGGATGTCGTAGCGCATGGCAAGCCGTAGATAGGCATCGGATAGTAATTTCTACCGGTATCGGCATCGCTGATTTTATTGATTGTCCAAGCGCTACCGATATCATGCATCCTGTGACCCGCAACACCAACATTGACGAATAGCGCATTTTCAAGGCCGGCACTAACGGCTTGCGTATAGGCCAAACCTGCCGCCATTGCGCTTTTTCCCGGTCCCGTTACGGTTAAATAAACCGTTTCATTACGATACATAGCAAAAGCGCGCACCGTAGTGTCTTTTTTCAAATCGAAGTGCGCAACTAGCGGTTTCGCCTCGCAGGGCAGTGCCACCGCAAGAAAAATATTCACTGCCAAAATAATCAACCCTTCTGTATCTTTGTTGCAAAGATACAACAATTAAATGGTAAATCTTGATCGATTTCACAAGAAAGTTTCATAATAATTAATAGATTGTTGCATTATATTAAATTTTGGATTAGATTTGCATTACAACAACAAAAACGAGGATCGACTGATGAGCGCTGTTATGCAAACCTTTCCAGAAAGACGCCGGGGAACGGCAGCTTTAATCGATGAATTAAGAAAAGAACGACATGAAGTGTGGGCAATGTATTGCCGTATTGCCGAGCTGAAGCCGTTTTCGGCAGGTAAAAAAGTTCAAACTCGGCTGTCTGAATTTTCGCAATTACTAGTCGATTATGTGTCGCTGTGGCACTTCGGTATTTATGAACGATTACTGTCCGGTAACGAAAAACGCCAAGCGTTGTTATCTTTTGCGAACGAACTCTATCCCGAGCTATCGAGAACCACCGATGCGGCAATCGTTTTCAACGATAAGTACGAACACGCCAAAAACCATCTAACGCCCAGCTCTCTCGAGCAAGATTTATCCGTTCTAGGCGAGCATTTGGCCATCCGCATGTCCCTGGAAGACAAGCTTTGCAATATGCTGCTAAATTAATCCAGCTTTAACATTTGCCGGACATATAATATTGAAAATTAAGGAATAAAAAATTTATGGCATTACAATACCATTTTTGGCGGATTTTTTAACTCTTATACTTCAATGGTTTAGACCGTAGGCACTAGATTTGTTAAGGCTGGGTTAAATGATAAAAATTTATGCTCTATAAAAAATAAGCCGCTGTCGGGTAATTCGATAGCGGCTTTTTTGTCCTCTTATTTTGCCCTATCATTATCCGGATCGAAAGTGGTTCCGGTGTCGTCGTCTTGTACCTTAATAAAGCGCTCTCTCAATCGTGAAAATGCACTCCATAGCGTGGTGTCCATGACGACCTCATTGCCGATTGACACGATAACTCTAGCCAATTCCGGTATGCTCGTTTTATTTGCGATCAAATAAAGCGGCTGGACATACAGAATCGAGTGTTCCATCGGCAAAATAATCATCCGCCCCATTCTCACCCGAGAACCGCGCTGGTCCCAGAGCGTAAGCTGGGCAGAGATATCCGGGTCTTGCTCGATCAATGCCTCGACTTGTGCCGGCCCGTTGACTTGAACTTCCTTCGCAAATTGGTAAACCGTGATGCTTTTTTTGAAGGCGTCACCGCACTTTTCTCTATCCATCACGCTGGCGACGCCAACCATGCTCAAGTTCTGATTGTTGATCGGCGTCATCGGATTGATCATGACGAATTCTTCCTTGCCGCCGCAATGGCCTAAGTCTACCGTTTGGTAATAAGGCCTGACCTCTTTATCTCTCACTTCCGCAAAATTCCAAGTCTCGGCCTGTTGATAGAATAATGCGGGGTCACGCTGATGATATTTGGCATAGACTTTCATTTGCAAATAGAACAGGTCGCGCGGAAAACGCAATTGTCGCTTTAATTCGGTCGGCATTTCGTCGATATCGCGGAATACGCCGGGGTAAGCCCTGTCGTAAGCCTGAATGATCACATCCGACGGATCGGAAACATAAAAACGAGTTAAACCGCTGTAAGCATCGACGGTGATCTTGACCGAATTGCGGATATAGTTGAATTCCTTGCTACCGACTAAAAAATCATCCTCGGCCGATTTCGATACCGGATACCAATTCGACAAGGTATAGGCGTCTTGCACCCAATAGAATCGGTTTTTCGTGACGACCAGATAAGGGTCTTTGTCTAAATGCAGAAATGGCGCCAGGTGACTGATTCGGTCGACGACATTCCGACGAATCAATAAGCGGCTCTCTCGAGAGATATTGGTCGAGAAAAATATTTTTTCGTCTTTGAAAAAAAACGAAAACAATGCCTTTCTGAACAGCGAAGGAATAGGTATTCCGCCGCTGCCGGTATAAACCGCGTCGATCGCGGGATCCGGCTGAGTTCCCGAAAGCGCAACTACGTCGAGCTTATTCGGTACAATTGCGTACTTATAATTCTCCATTCCGTAATAGATATCGGGGTGTTTGACTTCTAAACCGACATTAGAGCTTAAATCCAAGTCCCGCAAAAACCAGCGAATCGGGTTGCCCGCATCTTGCGCCGCCGGTGTCACCACCGCTCCGTAACCATGTGTAAAACGCAAATGCGTGTTTTCCCAGTTTTGTGCCTCCTTAGGGAGTTTGGAGATATTCATTTCCCGTGCGGCAAGATTGACCTGACGCTTGAAACCGTCGATGAAATAACGGCCTTCGTCGACATCGAGAAAATGATAATACGGTCGGATGCTTTGAATTTGGTTGTAAACATCGCTCAAAAATTCGCGATCCCAAACCGGAATATTTTCGAAACGTCTACGGGTGCTCCATGCTTCGATATCCTTGGTCGGGTCGAGATTCACCGTAAAATCGACGATATCGATATTTTTTAAATCATAAGCATCGAGCGTCGCGACAATATTGTGATCGATAAACGGGCGCTGCGTCCTAACCGGATTAGGCTTGACGATAAATTTATCGATCAATTCAGGTATGAATTTGACTTCTTGCAGTCCTAACGCGCTGACAAAAACTACCAATGAAATCAAAAACGGGACTTTGGTCCGCGTCGTTTCGGAGAAATAATAAAACAGCAATGAAATCGCAGCAGCCAGAAACCCCAGAATCGAGAGCCAAATCAACGGTAGTTGATAGCGTATTTCGACGAAGCCCGGCCCTGAAAACACGGGCTCGTGTCGGTCGACATAAAGCAGCGAAAACCGGTACAGCATAAAGCCCCAAACGACGAACAACACGACAAAGCCGAATAATACCGCCAGATGAACTTTAGCGGCCTTCGGAAATTCTTTGGCTTGACTTGGGATAAACGTATGCTGTACCCAGTATTGAAAGGCGACCATTAATAAAATAATGACCGCGGTAGCTAGTAGCTCTTCCTGGATAAGTAAATAAATCGGATAAGACAGCAAATAAAAGCCGATATCCTGTCCGTAAACGGGTTCAACGACCCCGGATGACCCGCCAAAGAAATACAGCAGTCCCATTTCCCATTGATGGTAAAAGGGCATCGCAATCGCAATGGCTAAAATCAATGCGACCGGCGTCGAAAATTTGATCGACAAGCTCATGAACAGATCGGCTAGGCTCTCGAAGCGCTTGCGCTTGGTCGAATCTTGCAATACATCTTGATTAGGGTTGAACCCCAGATAACGGGCTGCCAACCAAAAATGCAAAAAGAAAATCGAAAAGAAAACTGCGGTGACCGCGCCCGAAAGAAAAAAGCGGTAAAGCAATCTCAGCCAAAAATAGCCTTCATACCTTAATGCTTGAAACCACCAATAATCGACGATCAGATCGAGAAATACGAAATAGAATGCGACATAAACGACAAGCAATATGCCGAGGGTTGCCGCAATAATCTTGGTTAAATGTCTCGGAATCCGCATAGTTTCCTCATTAAATCTATGGCTTTACGCATTGTGCTTGTCGAAATGCATGTATTCTAACATCCATCACCGAATTTGCCTCGTTATCGTGTCAAGGCCTAGGTATCTATATATCTCAATTTAACACAGCTCGGGCAAGCCGAAACCAGAGAGAAAATCATTTTCGTAAAGAGACTAATTGCTGGTTTTTCTGTCATTGGAAAAGACAGAGTATGAGCATCCATATTTTTGTTATTCCTATCGCGCTTCGAATTTCGGTATTAGCGCATGAAGGCGTATGCGTTGGCTCCCAAGGTCCTCCATGGATACCCATACCTTAGCTGCGGATGCAAGATCGGTATGTATTCCCACGCTGGAGCGGTGGGAACGAGGAAGAGTCTGAATGCCGGTAATCCTTCGTCATATAGCGGTTTAACTTAGGGTTTCGTGATAAATAACGTCCGGGAGCTATGAGCTTTGTTGAGGGTTCGGTAACTCGCTTGACAGGACGCCGTGAACCCAGCACCTAAATTATGCAAGATAGTTACTATAGCCAAAGGGCTATGGAATTTAGGTGCTGGGTGAATACGTCCGTGTAGGCTTCACGGCGGCGACTGATTGCCAAGGATGGCATGAATGCAGATTTTGCATTACGCCATGGATGGCGTGTATTAGGGCACCAACAGTAGGCGCTTTAGGAGATGCAGGGCAGAAAAATGCTCCTGCATTTTCTGCATTCGTTACATCCTTGTAACTCAGCAATTGCCGAGGAGCAAAAATCTGCAAACGCCATGGATGGCGTGAATGCAGATTTTGCAGGAGCAAAAATCTGCCCTGCCGCCGACACCTGCCAATCGAGCAACCGAACCCTCCGTAAAATAGGGAAGTTATTTACGACCAAGTCCTTATATCCATCGTAGATCTAAATCGGCACCTGGGGCCTGTCAAAGAACACCGTGGATACATCCATGTAGATTCTTTGCCAGCATTTATGCTGTAAAGGCTTGGCCGAGCAACCCGGAGCCGAAATTTGAGTCGCAAAGGGTCAATCTTTCATGCCAAGCTTTTGCTTGCTACTTCATACACATCCTTGGAAATCGCCTCGGTCGACATGATGCGTTCGAGCTCGCCTTTCATCAAAGCTTGCCGGGCATCGTCATAACGTCGCCATTGCGTCAGTGCGCCAACCATCCTCGATGCGACTTGAGGGTTGAGGGTATTCAACTCAATAATCCTGTCGGCTAAAAATCGATAACCTTGCCCGCTGGCTGCATGAAAATGTAATGGATTGGCCTGGCTAAAAGAACCGACCAACGCACGAACGCGGTTAGGATTCTTTAAATCGAAGTCGGGGTGTTTCAACAGGCGTTGCACCGCTTCGAAAGTATCCGGCGGAGTTGCTGTTGCTTGCAAGGCAAACCACTTGTCCAAGACCAGTGCTTCGTCGCGCCATTGCCGGTAGAAAGCATCCAAGCAAGTTGCGCGGGCCGGATGCGGCGTATTAACGATGACGCCCAATGCGGCGATTTGATCGGTCATATTTTTGGCCGTATCGAATTGCTTGAGCGACCAACGCTGTATTTCGGTATCGTCCAGCTTACTCAAATAGCCGAGACACACGTTTTTAACGCGGCGTCGACCGATAGCTTTGGCATCGAAACAACCCGATTCGTCTCGGTGATTATCCAGATATAAGCCTCTTAGATCGTCTTCAAGGTGCTTTGCAATTTGACCGGCAACAAATTCGCGTGCCGTATGAATCGCTTCAACATCAATGACTGGCATTTGTTCGGCCAGATAAGTTTCTGAAGGTAGACTTAACAACAAGGCGAAATACGACAAATCTAGCCAGCAGTTTTGAACGATTTTTCGATAGGCTTCGATCAAGACCGGATTAATCTCAAGCGAACGACCGTTTTGCAAATCGTCGATCAGTTCGGCGATGACGCGACCGGCCAATTGCTGCCCGGCTTCCCAGCGATTGAACGTGTCCGGATCATGGCTCAACAAGAAAGCCAGCTCCTCAAGAGAGCGTTGCATCTTAAGTTTCACCGGCGCTGAAAAACCGCGCAACAATGAAATCACCGGCTTTTGCGGCAATTGCTCGAATACAAAAGTTTGCTCTGTCTCGGTCAATTCGAGCACAATTTTATGACTGACTTGTTCGCTACCTTGCAATCGGCATTGCGCCAGATTACCGTCCGGCAGGATCAATCCGGTTTTAATCGGTATATGCAGCGGTTCCTTGCGAGGCTGGCCGGGTGTCGGCGGGTTGTCTTGCTTAATGGTCAGTGATAATGTTTGCGCGTCGCTATCGTAATGTTCCGAAACGGTCAATACCGGCGTGCCCGCCTGTGAGTACCAGCGTCGAAATTGGGTCAAGCCGACATCATTGGCCGCTTCCATCGCATTGACGAAGTCGTCGCAGGTCACAGCCTGACCGTCGTGACGCTGAAAATACAGATCGCAGCCCTTGCGGAAACCTTGTGGACCGAGCAGCGTATGCAGCATGCGCACGACTTCCGCACCTTTTTCATAGACCGTCAAGGTATAAAAGTTATTGATCTCGATATAGGCGTCGGGCCGGATCGGGTGTGCCAGCGGCCCCGCGTCCTCGGCAAACTGACGAGTGCGTAGCGCGTTAACGTCTTCGATGCGTTTGACCGCTTTCGAGGTTTGATCGCCGGTGAACTCCTGATCGCGGAATACAGTAAAGCCTTCTTTTAAACTCAACTGAAACCAATCCCGGCAAGTCACGCGGTTGCCGCTCCAATTATGGAAATATTCATGCCCGATCACGCCTTCGATATGCTCGTAATCGCTGTCGGTAGCTGTATCCGGGCGCGCCAGGACGAATTTAGTGTTAAATATGTTCAAGCCTTTGTTTTCCATTGCGCCCATGTTGAAATGGCCGACCGCGACGATCATGTACAAATCCAGATCGTATTCGAGTCCGTAAGTCTTCTCGTCCCAGCGCATTGCATTTTTTAGTGATTGCATCGCATGATCGCACTTATCGAGATCGTGGGCTTCGACAAAGATTTCAAGCGCTATTCTTCGCCCCGATTGCGTGGTAAAGCTATCTCTGACGCATTCCAACTGTCCCGCCACCAGCGCAAACAAATAACATGGCTTATTAAACGGGTCCTCCCAGGTAACCCAGTGTTTATTACCGGGCAATTCGCCTTGAGCCTTTTTGTTGCCGTTCGACAGCAATACCGGATATTTATCCTTGTCGCCGACTAGCGTGGTCGTGAAGCGGCTCATCACATCGGGTCGGTCGAGATAATAAGTAATCTTGCGAAAGCCTTCCGCTTCGCATTGCGTGCACAGCATGTTTTTGGAGAGATACAAGCCTTCAAGTGCCGTATTTGCCTTGGGATTGATCGTGTTTTCAATCGTGACGACGAATTTTTCGTGCTGCGGCACGTCGTGAATGACTAAGGCTTCGGATGTTTGCGCATAGCGATCGGGGTTTAATGTATCACCATTCAGCTGAACGCCGAGCAAGGTCAGATTTTCGCCCAGCAATGTTAAGGCACTGTCATCGGCTTTCGAGGCCGGATTTTTGCTCATCGTCAATGTGGCAACGACACGCGTGCTTTCATTATCCAGCGTGAAATTCAAGTCGGTATCGTGGATCAGATATTCCGGCGGTTTGTAGTCTTTGAGATAGATAGTTTGGGGAGAGGCGTCACGCATAATGTAATTCGATATTTTTTGTGAAGGGAGTTTACGGTAAAGTTTACCGTAAAAAAGCTAATTGATCCTTTGTTCGGTTTAGTCGCTTGCTTTTATTACCTTAAAGATAATGAAGGGAACGATAAAACAAGATCTTCATAGTGAAGTGAAAATTCCTAATTCGGCCGCGCAGGAGGACGAAAAAATAGACCGCACCCGTTTAATCGAATCCTCGGAGCTTTATTATTCGCCTTCTACCGCTGTTCTTTGGCGGCATATAAGGCCAACGTTACCCAAGCGACAATGAATGCCAGACCGCCAAATGGCGTAATTATGCCCAACCATTTTTGGTCAAGCAAAGTCAAAAGGTACAAACTGCCCGAAAAGAGCACGATGCCGGCAAACATGAGCCAAGCAGACAATGACAACAGCGCTTGCCGAGGATTTTGCCTATCCAGTAGGCCGATTGCACACAAACCTAACGCATGCCACATTTGGTACGTTACGCCGGTTTTGTAAACTTCGAGCATATCGGGGCTTAGCACCGTTTTTAAGCCGTGGGCGCCGAATGCACCTAAGCCGACGCCAATGCCGGCACATAGCGCGCCGACGACTAAAAAATCCCAACGCATGTTATCGCTCCTTTAAACGCGGCATTAATTGCACTAGATTACATGGCTTGGTCCGAAAATCCAGTTGAGCTTCGATCAATTCATCCCAAGCCGTCTTACAAGCATTCGATGAACCTGGCAAACAAAAAACGTAGGTTCCGTTGGCGACGCCAGCGACTGCGCGCGACTGTATCGTCGAGGTTTTAATCGTATGATAGGAAATCATTCGGAATACTTCGCCGAAACCGTCTAAGGTTTTATCGAGCAACGGCTCTACCGCTTCCGGCGTTCCGTCTCGACCGGTCACGCCGGTGCCGCCGGTGGTTAAAACCGCATCGATTGAGTCATCGGCGATCCACTTCGAGAGCGCCGCTCTGATTCGATAAATATTATCCGGAACGATTTTTTTTTCGGCAATTCGATGACCCGATGCCAGCGCTTTGTCGACCAGGATCTTACCCGAAACGTCATCGGCTTCGTTACGGGTATCGGATATTGTCAACACGGCAATATTGAGCGGAATAAAGGTTCGTTCGGTCATTGAGTTTGTCGTCAGTGATTTAAAAAAATGGTAATTATTCAGCATAAGTCATGTATGAGAAGGTGTCAGGCATTGATTTATAAGGCTGTCTGCAACAGGACGTTGCAGTCAGAGCTTACAGGGATGTATTCACCCAGCACCTAAATACCATAATCCATTTGCTATGATAAACAATTTTGGATTATTTAGGTGCTGGGTTCACGCGTCTTTAGAAATCAATGCCTGACACCAACCTACCGCATGCGCTGAATAGTTACAAAAAATGCTATTTCAAAACCAAGAAGAAGGCTTCTTCGCCGCGCTGTATATTGATCAACAATGCGTTGTTGGGATTGGCAACTTGAGCAAGTTCCTCTATTGTGCGAATCCGATAGCGATTGGCTGAAACGATAATGTCGCCCGGTCGTAATCCGGCTCGCCAAGCGTAGGAGTTTGTTGCTATCTGTTCGAATAAAACCCCTTCGATTTGATTTTTTTGCGTCGAGCTTAACACGGTGCCGTCGAGACGAGGATGAATCGTTTTTCCGGCTAAATGAGGCCGCTGCGGCTTTCCGATTTCAGCCTGCACGAGCATTTTTTTATCGTCACGCATAAAACCGATATCGACTTTGGCTCCGATTTTCATTAAACCGATCATATTCCGAATATCGTGACTGCCTTTGATTTTTTGTCCATTGACTTCAGTGATAATATCGCCCGGTTCGAGTCCGGCTTTTGCCGCGGGAGAATTTCCGGCCACTTTGCTGATTACGGCGCCATGTTTGGTTTTTAAATTGAAGGCTTTAACCAGTTCGGGAGTCAAGTCCTGAGTCGTGACCCCTAGCAAGCCGCGCCGCACTTCGCCATGAGTGACCAGAGACTCCTTGATCGTCATCGCCATATTGGCCGGAATCGCAAAGCCGATACCGACGTTGCCGCCGCCCGGCGCCAATATCGCGGTATTCATGCCGACAAATTCGCCGCGCAAATTGACCAACGCTCCGCCGGAATTTCCCGGATTGATCGACGCATCGGTTTGAATGAAATCCTCATAGCCTTCGATGCCCAAACCGGATCGACCCAATGCACTGACGATACCCGAAGTCACCGTCTGACTCAGTCCGAATGGGCTGCCGATCGCAATGACGAAATCGCCGACTCTCAATTCGTCGGAGTTGGAAATAGGCAAGGCAACCAAGTTATCGGCGGCAATTTGTACGACCGCCACATCGGCTTCAGGGTCGGTACCGATCAATTTGGCATCGAGCTGACGTCCGTCGTGCAATGTCACCATGATTTTATCGGCTTTGTCGATGACATGGTTATTAGTCAACACATAGCCTTTCTCGCTATCGATAATGACTCCGGATCCCAAGCTGTTGCGTTGTTGCCGGCGAGGTCGGTCCGGTAATTGAAAAAAATGCCGGAAAAACGGATCTTGCAATAACGGGTTTTCTCTAACCTGAATATTGGTTGATGTCGATATATTCACGACTGCCGGCATGCTGCGTTCGAGAATGGGCGACAGCGACGGCAAGGGCTGTCCCTCCACCGCAACCGGCAATCCTGCCGATACTTGCGTGACGGCTAAAAACCCGAATGCTAAGGTCAATATTAAATGACCGAATAAGTGATTCTTCATGAAAGTCCTCGACAGGCTTTAAAGTCAACGTAGACAATATAAGGCAAAAAATGTTTAAAACAAGTCAAAAAACTGAAAATGTGGCCGCGCGAAATATGTGATCACCAGGCCCTCGTTATCCTAAATTCGGCATTTTAACCATGAAGCACATTAAGTCTTTCAACGGCTTGCCAAACTTACAAAATGCACGTTCCTTATTCTTCATGGTGAAATGCTTTATCTAGGATAATGAGCTATATTAGTAACTTTAATCCTTCCAATGAATTTGAATGGCTGTAGATATCAGCTCCGCAGACGCACAAGCAATTCGTAAACTTGTTCCACTATCCACTCTGCCCGGACCTCATTTCGAAGCATTGTGCGCCGAAATCACCATCGAAACGGCAGAGCGCGATTCGGTATTATTCAAAAAAGGGGACACGGAGGCGGACTTATTTTATTTATTGAGCGGCCAAGTTTCCTTGCAGTCTCAAGGCCTAGAAGTCGAAATAATTGACGCGGAAAGCGAATCGGCCCGCTTCGCCTTAGCTCATCAATTACCCAGAAAAATCGATGCCGTGGCCTGCAACAGCATTCGTTATTTAAGATTGCCCACGGAAACACTGAATTATTTATCGTCGCTTAGTTATGAAGAGGAAAGTAGTTACATGGTTATAGTCGAACCGGAAGACAACTCTGATGACTGGATGACAACTTTATTGAAGTCTCCTATCTTCCAAAGATTGCCGCCGGCCAACCTACAAAAAATAATAATAAGTCTCGAAGAGGTCGTCTTTGAGAAAGGCGAAGCCGTTTTCCATCAAGGCGATCCGGGCGATTATTATTATTTGATCAAATCCGGCCAGTGCTTGCTGACTCGCAAGCCTTCCGAAAATGCCAAGGAGATCAAGCTAGCGCTCCTAAGAACGAGCGATACGTTCGGAGAAGACTCTCTCTTATCGGATAAACCCAGGAATGTCACGATTACAGCCATCAGCAAGCTGTCTTTGTTACGTCTTTCCAAGCAGCATTTTATAACGCTAATTAAAGAACCTGCGCTGAAATATATCGATTTCGAGCAAATGCGGCAAGAGCAAGCCAATGGAGCTCTATTGCTGGACGTGCGCTCTACCGAAGATTATAACCAATTCCATTTGAACGACAGTATTAGCGCGCCGTTTTTTACTCTGCGAATGCAATTGAAAACGCTCAATCGCGCCCGCTCCGTCGTGGTCGTTTGCGGTAATGGCAAGACAAGCGAGGCGGCTGCTTTTTTATTGCTCCGCAATAAATTCAAGGCGCTTATTTTGGAAGGCGGCATGCAAAAGGTCTCGCCTGAACTTAAAAATACGGCGGCTCTATTCACGATCGACGATGGTTTTGAAACCACTTTTCGCAATAGCGAAAGCTCGGAAGTCGCCCCAGATAAAGAAGACGCTCAGACCGTGACGCATAAAACGAATCCCGCTGACGAAGTATTACTCGAGCAAGTCGAACGGCTAAAAGCGCAAAACGAGGCCCTATCGGATAGAAATCAGGAGCTTACTGAAAGATGCAAACAGCTGGAAGCTGCCAAGGAAGATGCAATCAAGCAATACCGAATATTATTCAAGCAAACGGAAAAGCTGAAAGAAGTTTTGGATAAACTGAAAAAACAATGATTACGGCGTTAGACGAAAAAGCCACGGCGCTGTATGCGTAACCGCGGCTTTCCGGGCAACGAAAGAAGTGTCGTCAAAAATTATTTGATTTTAGCTTCTTTGTACATCACATGCTTGCGAACAACAGGATCGAATTTTTTGATCTCCATTTTCTCAGGCATAGTGCGTTTGTTTTTTGTCGTGGTATAAAAATGTCCGGTGCCTTCAGATGAAACGAGTTTGATTTTATCGCGCATGGTTGATCCCCTTATGCCTTAATGCCTTGTTTACGCAAATCGGCCAAAACGGCATCGATGCCTCTTTTGTCGATAACGCGCATGCCTTTCGTGGAAACACGCAGGCGAACCCAGCGATTCTCGCTTTCCACCCAAAAACGATGGTGTTGTAGATTGGGGCAGAAACGTCTTCTGGTTTTATTGTTTGCGTGCGATACATTATTACCGGTTACGGGACGTTTTCCTGTAACCTGACAGACTCTGGACATGATTAACCTCTTTGTTTGCCATTATTCAAAAATTAGCCCGCTTTTATACCAAAATTTAGCCGTCAGGTAAACCTTTTACTCCTATCCGAACGAAAAACGATTGTTCAATAAAAGCTGGCATTTCACTTCTTTTGGGTTTTTCGTGACTATGATGGAGCATTCGTAAACCGAAAAGTAGATAGATTTGCATGTGACATAGATCATTGAAGCCTCATTACCATCGCATGACAAGCTAAAACATTCTTTCCCAAGGCTTCTGAAACCGCTATAGTTGACGACTTATTGCCACCCCTTTTTAATTTCGGATTATTGAGAGTTTTTATGTCTATAAAATTCGGCATGGTCATGGACCCGATCGATCGCATTAACATCAAGAAAGATACAAGCTTTGCAATGCTTCTTGAAGCTCAAAGCAGGGGATGGGAATTGCATTATATGGAACTTAACGATCTTTATATGCGGAACGGACGCGCCTATGCGCGTACCCGTTTATTGGAAGTTCAAAGAAAACCGGAGCGTTGGCATCGATTTTCCAGTGAACAGGATATCGCGCTGGATCAACTCGATGTCATCATGATGCGCAAAGACCCGCCTTTCGATCAAGAATACATCTATGCGACTTATCTGCTCGAGCGAGCCGAAACCTTAGGCACTTATGTCATCAATAAACCTCAATCCTTGCGTGACGCCAATGAAAAACTGTTTACCGCATGGTTTCCGCAATGCTGCGCGGAAACCTTGGTGGCCCGCGAGCCGAAACGGATTCGCGATTTTTTGGCGGAACAAGGCGAGATTATTTTAAAACCGCTGGACGGTATGGGTGGTACGTCGATTTTTCATTTGCGCAAGGACGATCCGAATTTAAGTGTCATTTTGGAAACCATGACGCAATACAATTGTCGGTATGTAATGGCGCAAAAGTATCTACCCGAAATAAAAAACGGCGATAAGCGTATTCTGATCGTAGACGGCGAGCCGGTACCTTACGCGCTGGCCAGAATTCCGGCTCAAGGAGAAACTCGTGGCAACCTAGCTGCCGGCGGGAATGCGGAAGGCCGTGTGCTTACCGCTCGAGATTCTTGGATTGCCAAACAAATCGGGCCGACCTTGCGTGAAAAAGGTTTAATTTTTGTCGGCCTCGACGTCATCGGCGATTATCTAACCGAAATCAACGTAACTAGCCCGACTTGCGTACAAGAACTGGATAAACAATTCGGACTGAACATTGCCGGCCAGTTGATGGACCATATTGAATTAAAGCTTCGCTGAATTTCTCGAAAGTTTATCGAGCTCATTTTCGACACTGGCGCGGGACGGGTTATTCAACCCGCCCCGAACGTTTCGGTTTGCTTTGGGTAGGGTCGAAACGAGCAAGACTGGGTGACCAGCCCCGTCCCGCATAGATACTTCCTTTAAAATTAAGTTTGTAGCACGAAGCATGCAGCCCGGATGGAGCGTAGCGGAATATGGGAATGGCGTGGCTTCGAACTTCCCGGATTGTGTTGCGCTCCATCCGGGCTACGCTGCTTAGACGGTTTTTCGATCAAAAGGGAGTAGCTTGATGCGTATAGGTTGCAAACCCATCCTGCATAGAGACTTCCTTTAAGTTAAAGTTTATAGTTTAATGAAAACAAGTACAGTTTCCGTTTAGTCTTTAGCAATCAAGAGATTATGACAACATCAAGAGCTTTCTTGGGCGGAGTTTCCAACACATCGGAAAATGATGCCTTAATGATCACCCTATTTATTGCCGCTATACTGCATATTATGGTTATCCTAGGCATTAATTTTTCAATGCCTAAACAAGAAGAGACTCATCGTGCAATTGAAATCACGTTAGCCACGACGCCGGCACATAAGGCTCCTAAAAAGGCGAGCTTTTTGGCTCAGGAAAATCAAATCGGCGCCGGTAAACAAAAAACCAAACCAACCCCGCCTAAACAAAAGCTGCCTAGCCGCGGGACCTTGCCTAACAAGC
Organism: Methylotuvimicrobium sp.; assembly: GCF_050611805.1. Taxonomy (NCBI): domain Bacteria; kingdom Pseudomonadati; phylum Pseudomonadota; class Gammaproteobacteria; order Methylococcales; family Methylococcaceae; genus Methylotuvimicrobium; species Methylotuvimicrobium sp. The sequence goes on along the minus strand of NZ_JBNGHF010000021.1, from coordinate 32,997 downwards.
AACCGCAAAGCAAACCGGTTCAACGTCAAGCCGCAGCCCCCAAAAAAATAATCAGCACGATTCGCCCCGCCGAAACAAAAGCACCTCCCGTACCGGTTAAAGCCCCGGTTCAACCGCAAAGCAAACCGGTTCCGAAAATTACCGCCGCAGCTTTGCAACAACAAATTGCGCAACTGGGAACGGAAGTTCGGCAACAGCAACTCAGCGCCGATATCAGCAAAATCAAGCATGTCAATGCGGTGAGCACTCATAAATATGTTGCTTCGCAATATGAGATGGACTGGAAAAAAAAGGTGGAAGCGACCGGTAACCTTAATTATCCTGAAGTCGCACGCAAAAAAAACTTTTTCGGCACGTTGACGATGGAAGTCGGCATCAATCCGGACGGTACGATATATAATATTCGAATTAAACGTCCTTCAGGCAATGCAGCCTTAGACGAAGCCGCCAAAAGAATCGTTCGTTTAAGCGCGCCGTTTCCGCCATTGCCTCAAGAATTGCTCAAGGAATTGGATGTATTAGTGATTACCCGGGTTTGGAAGTTTTCGGACGAATCGGGAATGTCAGCACGTTAACCCAGCTTTAACATTTACTGAGCATAAGTTTTTGAATATTATAACAAAACCAATGTTACGGCACTACAAGCCCATTTAGGCGCGTTTTTTAATCCTTATGATTCAATAACATAATCCGTATACACTACATTTGTTAAAGCTGGGTTAACTCATTAACTCGCATATCCATGAACACACTTACCGATATGACCGATACGACTTATTTAAACAATCAATTTCTGATCGCGATGCCCAATCTGACCGATCCGGGTTTTTTTCATACCGTGACCTACTTATGTCAGCATAACGCCGATGGCGCATTAGGTATTGTGATCAATCGGCAGATCGACATGAAGCTGGGCGACATCTTCAAACAAATGCAAATTAACGTGACCTTCCCCACCGCTGCGGAAGCTCCGGTATTTTTCGGCGGGCCGGTACAACAGGAACGCGGTTTTGTGATTCACAACCCATGCGGAAGATGGGATTCCTCGATCTCGATATCGGATGAAATCTCGCTAACCACGTCGCGCGATATTCTCGAAGCCATCGCGATCGGCGAAGGCCCCGAGCAATATCTAGTTGCCTTGGGCTATGCCGGCTGGGGCGAAGGCCAATTGGAACAAGAAATTGTCAATAATGCTTGGCTGAACACGCCTAGCGGCAATGACATCATCTTCAATACGCCGGTCAATCAACGCTGGCAGGCCGCTGCTCATCAAATCGGCATCGACATCAATCAATTAACCGCGCCGGCAGGACATGGCTAAACACGACCCGCTAGCTCCTCGCAATCACGATACCTACCTCGGTTTCGATTTCGGTAATAAAAAAATCGGCGTGGCGGTTGGACAAACCACGACCGGAACGGCCAATGCCTTATCGACTTTACGCTCGGTTAATCAAGCACCGGACTGGACGGCTATCGGCCGGCTTATTCAAGAATGGCAACCGGCGGGCTTAGTCGTCGGTATTTCCCGGCAGAGCGATGGCCAGGATAATCCGATTACCCCGCGTATGCTCAAATTTTGCCGGCAATTGGAAGGACGCTTTCAACTACCGGTTTTTCAGCAGGATGAAACCCTGACGACTTTTGAAGCCAAACAAATGCTATATGATGACGTGCGAGTCAGCGCCGGCAAGCTCTGGGAAGTGCAAGACAGGCTTGCCGCCCAGCTCATATTACAAACATGGCTCAATACTCAATAACCCGACATATGACCCATCAACAACTCGATATTACTGAATTATTGACTCGGCTGGAATCGGCTATCGGGAATATAATTACTACCAGAAAGCTTGAAAATCCTTTGATGATCGGCATTCGCACCGGCGGCGTCTGGATTGCCGAACGTCTCCATCAACGCCTGGGTTTGACAGAGCCTTTAGGGCTATTGGATATCACGTTTTACCGCGACGATTTTTCGCAAATCGGTGTGCATCCGAATGTCAAGCCGAGCGCCTTGCCGAATACGATCGAGGGCCGCGATATTATTCTGGTCGACGATGTCTTTTACACCGGACGAACGATTCGTGCAGCGCTCAATGAAATCTTCGATTACGGCCGACCTAATCAAGTCGTGTTGGCGGTATTGATCGAGCGCGACGGGCGGCAAATTCCGTTGCGCCCGGACTGTATCGGCTCATCGATTTGTCTTGACGCCAATCAACGCATCAAATTAACCGGCCCGGACCCTTTGGGCATCGATATTCAAACTCTTGACGTAGCGGCTTAAGGCATGAGTCACAATTTACAATTAAACGCCGAAGGTAAATTGAAGCACTTTTTGACGATTGATGGACTCGACAAAGCGCTGTTGACCGAAATTCTCGATACTGCCGAATCGTTTGCCGAGATGTCGGGGCATCATGTAAAAAAAGTTCCCTTATTGCGGGGTAAGACCATCGTTAATCTGTTTTTCGAAAACAGCACGCGCACCCGAACGACCTTCGAACTCGCGGCCAAGCGACTCTCGGCCGATGTCATCAGCATGAATATCGCGACTTCGGCCACCTCGAAAGGCGAAAGCCTACTCGATACGATCCGCAATCTGGAAGCAATGTTTGTCGATATGTTTGTCGTACGTCACGGGACCAGCGGCGCCGCGCATTTTATCGCCGAACATACCGCGCCGCATATTAGCGTGATCAATGCCGGCGACGGTCGGCACAGTCATCCGACTCAGGCAATGCTGGATATGTTCACGATTCGGCAGTTCAAGCCGGATTTCAGCACATTGAGAGTCGCGATCATAGGCGACATTCTGCATTCCAGAGTTGCACGCTCGCAAATTCTGGCACTCAATACCTTGGGTGCGGCCGAAGTTCGGGTTATCGCACCGAAAACCTTGCTCCCCGCCTATGTCGAAACGCTCGGCGTCACGGTCTGTCATAACTTGACCGAAGGACTCAAAGACATCGATGTCATCATCATGCTGCGTTTACAAAAAGAGCGCATGACCTCGGCTCTGCTACCCAGCGAAAGCGAGTACTTCAAATGTTTCGGTTTGACGCCTGAAAAACTGGAAATCGCCAAGCCCGATGCGATCGTGATGCACCCGGGGCCGATCAATCGCGGCGTCGAAATAGATACCCGCGTTGCCGACGGTCCGCAATCAGTTATATTACGGCAAGTCAGTAACGGTATCGCGATACGTATGGCTGTCATGTCGATGGCGATGCAAACTCAAGGAGCGACCTGATGAAAAGAATTCTGATTGAACAAGGACGCGTGATCGATCCAGCCTACTCGATCGATCGAACCGGTCCGGTTTATGTTGCCGACGGCAAAATCCTTGCCTTATTCGAAAAACCCGACGGCTTTGAGGCCGATAGCGTCATCGACGCTTCCGGTCAAATTGTCTGCCCCGGCTTTATCGATATTAGCACTCGCTTGCGTCAACCGGGCCAAAGCCATAAAGCCACTTTTCAAACCGAAACAAAGGCGGCTGCGGCCGGCGGCATTACGACCTTAATTTTACAACCCGATACACGGCCGGTCATCGATACGCCGGCAATTACCGAATTGGTCAAAGAATTGGCCGAAAACTCCAATTACCGGCAAATCCTGCCAATCGGCGCGCTGACGCGAAACCTTGAAGGCCAAGAGCTCAGTTCGATGTTGGCGCTACAGGAGGCCGGCTGCATAGCAGTCGGCAACGGCGGCAAACCCATAAGCAATCTACTGGTATTGAGGCGCGCAATGGAATATGCCGCCAGTCATGATTTATTGTTAATCTACCGGCCCAATGAGCAAAGCCTGAGCAATGAAGGTTGCGCGCATGAGGGGGCATTTTCGACCCGCTACGGCTTGCCCGGCATACCCGAAACCGCCGAAACGATCGCGTTGTCGCAATGTCTCGAACTAGCCGAACTGACCGGGTGTCGCGTGCATTTCGGACAAATCAGTTGCCGCCGTTCGGTGATCAAAATCCAGCAGGCCCAAAAATACGGATTATCGGTCAGTGCCGATATCGCGGCGCATCAGTTGCATCTGACCGAAAACGACATGAAGCCTTTCGATAGCGTTTACCATGTTTTACCCCCGTTACGGAGCGAGCAGGATAAACTTTTTCTAAGAAAGGCATTGATGCAAGGCACTATCGGCACGCTGTGTTCGGATCACCAACCGCACGACCTCGATGCTAAATTAGGCGCGTTTCCGGAAACCGAACCCGGTATATCGGCGCTTGAAACGTTATTGCCGCTAATGCTGAAACTGGTCGATGAAAAATTGATTACCCTCTCCCAAGGCATTGCCGCGTTAACGCAAACCCCCGCCAAGGTGCTGAGATTGGAAAGCGGTACATTGACACCAGGGAAATCCGCCGATATTTGCATATTCGACCCCGACCGTCGATGGCAAGTCGACCGTTCGACTTGGTATAGCAAAGGTATCAATACGCCTTATTGGGGAGAACAATTAACCGGCCGCGTCAGCGCCACATTGCAATCCGGTAAAATTATTTATCAAGGAGTGTTTCATGATTAAGATCCTGCTCGTTTCGGCCTTTTTTTTATTAGCGGCTTGTTCGCGCGACTATACGCCGGCGTCCTCGGCGAACGGCGAAAGCATCTTCAAAGAAGCCTGTGCGGAATGCCATCAACCCAAAGACCCGGCAGTCCCGCAAGTCGTTTTCTCACTCAACGAGAAAAATGCTAATGAAAGGTATATCACTCACAAAGTGCAGGGCGGCTCGCTGATGATGCCCAAGTTCCCGAATATCACCGGTAGCAAAATGCGCTCGCTCAGTACTTACGTGCTCAATCATAGCGTAGCCAAATAAAGCGATGAAAACCCCAAACAAGCAACACGATACCGCCAGCATCATCGATGATGTCAAAGGCGATCAATCTTGGCGAATCTTTAGGATCATTAGCGAATTTACCGAAGGTTTCGACCGGTTATCCGGTTTAAGCGATGCGATTTCTATTTTCGGTTCCGCGCGCATACAACCGGATCATCATTATTATTTGAAAACAGTCGAAATTGCCGAATTACTCGGCCAGCATAATTTCGCGGTTATCAGCGGCGGCGGTCCCGGAATCATGGAGGCCGCAAACAAGGGGGCAAAATCCCAAAAACCGCCCGCGATCGGCTTGAATATCGAATTGCCTATGGAGCAACACCCGAATCCTTATCAGGATATCTCGCTGAATTTTCGCTACTTCTTCGTCAGAAAAGTCATGTTCGTGCGCCATTCGATGGGCTATGTTTGCATGCCGGGCGGATTCGGCACGCTCGATGAGTTTTTCGAATCGCTGACCTTGATGCAGACGCATAAAATTTATCCGTTGCCTTTAGTGTTATTCGGTAGCGATTATTGGCAAGGTTTAATGGATTGGGTGCGGACGACGATGATCGAATACGGTACGATTTCGGAAGAAGACCTCAATTTCATCACGCTAACCGACGATCCGCAGAAAGTCGTCGATATCATGGTCAGGCACCGCGAATGGAAAAATCAACAGCGAAGACAAAGCTTAGGGTCCAATAGTATCGACTATAGGTACAGTTGACCGCGCGAAGCGCATAGCCTTTGCTTTTAGCAGCAGCGGGGCGGATTATTCAACTCACATCCGCTCTTTCCCAAGCTCTCCGGCGTGGGCAAGAGCGTGATGTGGGTTGGCCTTTTTTAGCTTGAAGCGCATGGGTGCAAACTTCGTCCTGTCATGTTTGCATATCATTATCTCGCCTTTTCCAGTTTCCTCATTTCGACCGGTGCAACCCTGCCTTTCGAGGAAACTTTATCGTAGACTTCATCGAAGGCTTGTCGGCAGTAGGGCAAATGCTCCCGTATCCGATCGTAACTGCTATGATCGAACATGCTTCTAAAATCTTCTCGGTTCATGAAGGTTCTCGCATAGAGTGCTTGATAACCATGATGTTCGATCACGAATTTTTCCAACAACGGGAGGGCTTCGGCATTATCGAAACCGCTCTTCGCCGGCGTACCGTAAGCGCCGATGTCGACATAGAGCTCGTCAATTTCGCCATTCTCAGCCTGATAAGGCTGCACAAATCCGCCTTGCCCGCCGTTGTCTTTGATCGCCATCGGCGATAGCCACAAAGGGTATAGATTGAAATGTTTATCGAAATAATCGATGGACGTTTCCAGAAAACGCATCGGCACCAGCATATCCTGAACGACATGATATTTTTCCCTTAGCCGCTGAGTAGTTTGTGTTTCGGTATACTTCAATAACTCGATCCGGGGCGGCAAAGCCCAGCCCAACAAAGCCCTGAAAATAGGATGATTGCCGAAGGGTATGATTTCCTCCATCGCCCAAAAATAACTGCGCGTGTGGCGATGGTAATAATCCCGCACCGGCAGATATTCGACGCCTTCCTTATTGCTCTGCAGATAGCCTTGAACATGCTTAAAAAACCAAGACTTATACCACTTTCCGATGGCATTCAAATGGCCGTCCTGTCCGACGGCATCGGCGAATTTACCGGTCATGATCACCGCCTCGTCGCGCCCATAGACCAAAGCTTCGACGAAATCGTTGTTTTCGGTATCGCGCGAGGCTTGCTCGAACACCCGTACTAGATGATCCAAGCTATGAACAGGCTGGTAATGAACCCTGACAAATTTTTTGACCGGGATGATTTTCAACTCAGCAGCCACCAGAAAACCCAGTGTGCCATGACTCCACGGAACTTGATAAAAAAGCTCGGGATTTTTCGACGCGCTGCATTTGACCAACTTACCTTCCGCCGTCACGATTTCGATGGCTTCGCAAATATGCTGAAACAAGCCGTATTTATGGCTGCTGGTTTCGACGCCGAAGCCCATGATCAAACCGCCTACCGTTAGGCTGTCCAATTCCGGCACCACCGGTAGGGTCCAGCCTTGCGAGATCAACGTTCGCGAGAGCTGACCCATGCTAACGAGCGGCTCTACCCGGACAATACTGCGCTGCGCGTCGATTTCCAAAACATCGTACAGTCCGATATCGATCTTACGATGAGACAATTTGTACTTGGGCACCAGTTCGCTCATGGTTTTCCAGCCCGACCGTGCCGTACACAGTTTTTGCTGGGCTCCTTGTGCTTTCCAATCTTCAATTTGCCGAATGACCTCGGCAACGCGGGTATCGTGTTTTGCCGGGGCGCTGCTGAGGCGAAATGACAACCAATTGCGAAATCCGGAATAGGCGCCGTAAACAGCCGAAATCGGCAACAAAAAAACGGTGGCGAATTGCCCCCGGTAATGGGTCAATAGGTGTTCGAAAACGGTATCGATTTTGATCATAGGGTTAACTGGAATCCAAAATATAAAAACATCAAAGCGTTCATCGCTTGACTCTGCGTCGATCCGGCGACATGCACAGCAAGTCAAAAATCTCAATTTTAGCTTTGTTGACCACGAATAGCGAACGTCATTCGGTGAAACTGCTTGATACTATCGCGGTCAGTGGGCCTGGTCTGCAGGGACGCATGCTCGATATGAATCGATATTCCTTATGTCGTCAGCTAAGGTCGGTGAAATTGACAACGAAAATAATACCGCCTAAAGTCGGTTGCAATTTTATAGACAGGTTTATTTGTCTGGATTGTTGGTTAATGGCAAGTTATCGCAAGCAATAGGCAATAGGGGGCAGGTGTTCGCAGTAACAGTAATTTAGCTAGCGGGTTAAAGTTCCGCCCAAGGAGTTGTCCATACGCCTTGGTAGTACGCAGGAGCGGCGTTTGAGCAATCAAGGGTCGTGAGTTCCTAAACGGCAAAGATGCAGGCCGTAACGCAAGTGAACCTAGATGTAGTCTCGTAAACTTAATGCGGTTGCCGACTTCGTGCCTGTAATAGGGAAGGCCGTTGTGCGGGTATGTGGAGAATGGAAGCCATGCTCGCGAACCGTCGGGGTAGCAGGGTTGGCATGTATCGGCAGTTAACTTACCCAGTGCTGGAGATCCATAACAATGACGGGGAGGCCGTCGACTACTGCGTATAAGGTAACGAAATCGCAGTAGATTGTTATGGAAGTCGGAGGGGCGAATAGTACCGATTGAAGACAATGACAACATAACCTTGTTCGAGGGAAGGCGCCCTACTTTGTTCACGCAACTGAAGAGTGGAGGAAAAGGGGATTGCCATGTTGCTACTACCCCCTGAGAAAATCAGGACACTACAGAGGAAGCTAGTTAGATCAATAAGACTCGAATGTCAAATGTAAGGCCTGACCCTATGTCCCCTGACCCTATGTCTTCCAATCTCGCATGCTCTCTAGTATTGCGATGCGCTGGCTTGTATGGGATCGGCAGGCAGGCGGTTGGCGCCCCAACTCTGGTAAATATGATTTTTGACTCTGTTGAGTTCCTCGGCGCTCACCTGGGCCAACTCGCCCCTTTCCAAAGGGTCGTAATGGAAAATGTATAGCCGGGAAGCGAATTGTTCGAAAGGCAGTGACGCCTCGCCAAAACGTTCACCATTGCCCGAGGTGTCAACCTTTACTCCATTGCCCCAGTTCTGGCCGCTGTCATTATTGGGATTGTAGAAATAGACACGCATCTCCTCTTTGGGGTCCAGCGCTACTCGCAGGATGGTGATGGCGTGCCAGCCTACAAATCGCCCCGCGCTGTCGGTAACGGCAATACCGGCGGGTTGAGGGTGGATCAGCGGTTGATTGCCGTTGTAGTAGGGGTGGTAGCTGGCATAAAAGTGGCGCAGAAAATCTTCTAGCTGGTCCAGCTTTCCGGTTTTCACATCCACATTGATGCGAAAGCCCCGGCCCGACCACCAGCCATGAAACTCTGGGTTAATCCAGCGGTGTGGATCGCCTTCCCGTTCACTGCAGCGCCGCCCCATTTCCGCATATATGCGATCCAGGTGCGGTACCACCAGAAGTGAAACCGGATCCAGATCCAAGGGAAGTTCCTGGGCAACCCCGGAAACACTTTCCCGCGAGGAAATCGGTTGCCCCTCAAAGTGAATAATGATTTCGTCGTCTCGGGCGGCCCAGACCACCATTTGCAGCATATAATCAGGGTCGTTGTAGGCCCACATGGAGAGGGCTCGAGCCGATTGGCAGGTGGGGTTATTGCCTTGTCCGACCCCCAGGGGTAGGCCCAGCATACAGAGTACGCCCTGCATCAACCAGGCTCGAGCCGTGGGTTCGGGGCCAAAGGCCTGTATCAGGCGCTGTTCACAGTGAGATGAAATGGGTAATGACAGTTGGCGCCAGAGTGCCGGTGCCACAGGAGGTTGATACAAAACCCCTCGCTCCAGAAGCAATGCGAGGCCGTAAATGGCTTGGGCCGTTTGGGAATACACAGTTTCATTGATCATAGCGCGCACCAGATCACCATAACAGAGCAGGCAATCGCGGCCAGTACTGGACAATCCTAGGGCCTCGGAAAGCAGGTGGTCGCCGTGTTCCTGCAGGTAACGCAACAGTACGGCGTGATAAGGCGAAACCAGGCCGGTATCGTGCATGGCCCGGGCAAAACCGGTGGCCTCGTACTGAAGAGCGCTGGAATCCATACTACTCAAGCGCTGACGGTAAACTTCGACGCCGGGATCCTCCCGGCATGCCTGGGTGGCGCCATAAAGGCTGCTGATCAACCGATCCGCGCCCTGACCGCTGATTCCGAGGTCGATATCCGGGTTGGCCTGACAGATGGCAATCTGGGTAATCATCTGTTTTACGCTATCCACCTGTATAGGCCGCTGTTGCAGAATGCGCCAAATCTCTTCAATCAGTTTATCGATCACATGCTCGAAGCCGATGCGCTCGGCTAAGTGACGAAACAATTTTCGGGGCAGCAGAGACAGTTTGCCCTGCTGTTCCCGTTCGGCCTCACTGGGGTTTGCAAAGAGGAAGCCTAGATTGATGGCCATTACCTGAGTTAGATAGTGATGCGCCTGTTCTAGGGACATGCTGGGGTGAAGGTAATCACCCATGGCAATAGCGAGTAGGCGCAGCTCATTCAAGGCCTCAACCACCACCGTGTCGGAATTGGAGCTTTTGAGCGAGTGGCTGGTCAAGCTGGCAATCAGAAGCTGGGGCTCGTCCCAATCCGAGCCTAAAAACACCCCCGCTTCCTCAATCTGCTGAGCACGGGCCTCAACTCTGGCACACCCGCCCTCCAGCAGCATCAGTAGTCGCGCCGTGTCGAAAACCCGGCGAATGCGAGTGATTTTTGCAAAGTCACTGACTTCGGCCTGGGCTTGTAGTGCCTTGTCTAGTTTTTCCGACAAGTTGTCTAGCCTGGCAATATCGAGCGTGTCAGAATCAGTCAAGCTGCCTCCTTATAATCGTAGAGGCAGATTATACATAAAAATCGAGCTCTTCCTGATGCTTCAATAAGTCTCTCATAACGTGAGGATCGTGACCGAAAAAGTAGACCAGTCCCCAGTGAGTGCCAAAGGCGGTGCGTTTGGTCACGGTTTCTTCCAGAGGTGGTGTCAATTCGTGAGACTCGAAATACTCGTGCTCTTCGGTCTCCTCGGGGATCTCCAGTCTACTAACAACGCGGCGCCGTGGATAGACTCCAAAACAGCCGGCAACACCTTTGGCATCTACTACTTCTTTGGGGAAAAATGCCGTGATTTCTTCTTCGGTGGTTTTCGGGTCGAAGGACAAGATCAGGCCCTGATAGGCATTGAAGCCATAGGCCCGTTCAAGTAGCTCGAATACCTTGAATCCGGGTGGACGATAGGCCACCTCTCCGAAGTACATTTCGCCATCGTTGGTTACAAAGTACTCAGGATGGACAAAGCCGAAATCGATATCGAATGCCTTGATCAGTTTTTCAATTTGGGTGGTAATCTGGGCCCGGTATTTTTCTAGTTCAGGGGTGGCGGGAACAAACACCGAATAACCCAGGGTCACGTACTCGGAAATATTCAAAAAATGAATTTTGCCGTTATGAATCCAGGCTTCTACTGCGAATTCCCAGCCGTCCAAGTGGGATTCCATGAGCACGGGGAATTCTTCATCGGGAATGGTATCCACCTCGTCGGGCGTGCGAATCACTCTGTGCCCCAAACAACCGGCCTTGTCGAAGGCTTTGAGATGAATGGGGTCGTTGGGGTCACCATCCAGTTTGAGAAGGGTTTGGTTCACGCGTTTGAGAAAACGTACCACATCCTCTCTATCGTGTGCCTCCTCGAAAATACCCACGCGGATACCGCCCAGTTGAGCGCGCCGTTTCATTAGCGCCTTATCGCGCAATAACATGGCCTGGCCGAAAAGGCGAGGGTTATCCAGCAGTACCGAATTGATCGCGCCGGCCCATTCCACCGTTTCCTCGAACAGCGGAATTGAAACATCCACTCCCATGTCTTTCAAGGTTTGCGCAATTTCCATGGAGCGATCGTTAAGCCGCTCAAAGTTCCAGGGAATATAGGGAATATCGTGTTCTTTGCAGTAATTCTCGGCCCAATCGGGAGCCACCACCACATAGCGTCGGTCAAAACGGTCAGCGGCTTCAATGGCGTTAATGCTCCAGCCAAGAAGCGCTACATAACCTTTTTCGGGATTAAAGTTTTCTTTTCGATTCGTATTCATAAATGATAGCCTTTGCATTCATTGGCGTTTATACACTACTCTTTTTTTTCCACTTTGACTAATTGGTGCCCCTATGGGACCTGTGCCCCTGCGTCAGGATAGTTGTCGCATGAGTTGAAATTAATGAACGGTAGTTTCGGTGTTTTTCAGCGCACCCTCTCCACGCGTTTCGAACTTTTATTTGCAGGGGAGATAACCTGGCCTTCATGAGCGTTACTTTAAAAGCCAGGTATCAGAGAAAGCGGTTGAGGAATTTAATGATAATGTGGAAAAAGATAGTGTCTTGGGTAATAAAGATTCCCATGTACATATTGCCAAGTTAATCGGTCGATCAACAACTCTATTTTCTTGAAGTCCGAAGCTTGCTTGCTGAGATTCCTATTTATACCTTTCGCACTTTAAATTTCGGCAATCCTTAAGGAGGCGCCGGGTGATCGGCCCCACACCTAACGCTAGGAGAGGGATCAGCATGGATGCTGGCATAGAGCCAGCATGGACGTATTAATGTCGTCCTTTGATGGTCACCCCGGTGCCGAATTTTGATCTACGATCGGTATAATCTCAATTACCTGAGCCCCGTTTTATAAGGTCTAGAAGCGTATTTTTTTCCCGAATTTGCTTTTCAAGTTCGGCAACGGTGCTTTTGGCGGCTTTTAGTTCCGATTCCAGCGCCTTAATTTCAAGCGCCAAGGCTTCGCTTTGGTCCATCTCATCCCGTGCTTGGCTGTATAAGGATCTGAGTCGGATAGATTGAACATTCTCAGGCTTTGAAGGAGAAGGCTTAGGGCGGATCGGCTCCGGCACGGGTTTTTGCGGTGTTTCTGTTTTTCTTTCGGTTGGAGCTCGATAGATCGATCCGGTAATTCCTTTGAATATATCGGAAACAAAACTCGACTCTTTCGATTCGTCGGCTGCGTAAGCCGAAGCAATGATCGACCAAGATATCTTTTCGGTCGTATCGACTGTTGCCGTTGCCGTCGCACTTTGCGCGGTGATTAATGAAGAAATTAGTGCAGGTGCGGCAATGCCTATTTCGAATAGCTTGAACGGCTTTATTTCGTCTTCATGTAGGTATGCTATAAACCCGCCGATCAGAAATAATATGATATAGCGAATGAAAACACCGATGATATTACCGGTTGTGAGAGTGCTTTCGTCATCGAATATTGCGCCGATATCGATTGCCAGTAATGAAACAAGCACAGGCATCAGTGCCCCGAACCCGCCGATAAAAAATCGTTTTTTGGGACTCATAAGACACCTCTGAAATAAAGACAAACCAATGACTTCAAGATACTACTCGGCATGTAAAAAATTGTCGAGCGCGAAAACAGAGGTTTGATGATTAGGGCAGACACTCCCTGCCCAGTAGGGTAATGTTGGTTTTCTCTGTTTGCCGCCCGGTTTCCCGGCAGTGCCCGGCCAAGAGGTTTTTCTCTTGATCTTTGCTCGCCTCTGCTAATCCGGCGATTCTTTGCAAGCAGGAAAAACTTTTAATTTCTTTTCCCCCCGACCCGGCGCGCTTTCGGAAAAACCACCGATATAGCCGTGCCTTCGCCGGGTTTACTGCGAATTTTGAGTTTCCAGCCGAAACGATTGCAAAGCCGCTTGACGATCGTCAACCCTAAGCCGTGGCCGTTTTGACCGTCTTGAGCGCGATAGAAGGGTTCGAATACCTGCTTGAGTTGTTTTTGCTCCATGCCGATGCCGGTATCTGCGATTGTGACGCGATTTTCGTCGATAGTAATGCAAACCGTGCCTGCCTGGGTATAGCTAAATGCGTTGCGCAGTAAATTGGTCAATAAGATACTCAAGACTTTTTCAGCGGCCGGCACCGACAACAAACAATTTTGTTCGACTTCGACACTGATTTTATCGTTGGTGACCGCCCTGCCGACTTGCTCAACCAGATTGCTGAGCAGATCGTTAATCAACACATCATCCTCGGGCAGCGGTGAACACTCCTCGCGGGCCAGTAATAACAACGTATCGATCAAGCCTTCCATGTCGCGTAGCGTATTTTCTATCGTTTGCAACGATCTTTGTTCGTTAGGCTGGTAATCCGAGCGCTTATGCAACAAGGCTAACGAGCTTTTGATGACGGCCAGCGGCGTTCTGAGTTCGTGGCTAGCGTCGCGGGTAAAATTTCGTTCGCGTTCGATGAACAATTCCAAGCGCTCGGTAAAGTGGTCTAAAGCATCGACCAGCTTGGCGACATCGCTGTCGGTAGTTTGTCGAAATTCGCTCAAATCCAGTTCGGCGAGTCCTTGTTTTTTGAAGTCGAAACTTTCGACGATATGCGCGAGTGAGATCACCGGCGAGATCGCGTCCCTCGATTGGCGATAGGACATCCAGGCGAACACGTAAATCAGAACCAACACTAAGCTCAGCGGCACGACACCGAAATAAAACGACAAGGCTGCGACTTGCTGTTCATCGAAGACTAAATACAGCCGCGAATCGTCATTATCCTCGATATACACGATCGGCTGCCGTCCATCTATTAAAGCACGACCGAAGCCGGGCTGCAGCAGTCGTAATGTTTCGGGAACCTTAGAAAAATCGCCGTTGGAAGCCAGATAACCGCTCATATTGAGCGTATCGGGTGCGGAAAAATTCGGGTTTTGTCGGTAGCGTTCCCAAAAATGATCGGCTTCGCCTTGCAAGGCTTCGCGAACCAGAACATCTTCGACGATTTTAGCGGCGGCAAATACACCCATTAGCGTCGCAACACTGATCAACAGAATCTGCAGTAAAAAAGCCTTAATCAGTTTATATTGCAGACCTTGCTTTCTCATCATTCACTCGGCCTGATAAAGAGATAGTGGGTAACCAACCATTCGTTCCCGCCCCGATAACCGAACAATTCGGCACAGGCCATAAAAAACAAGCGCCAACGCTGCCGCCAAACGGCTGCTTGTTCCTGCCCGTAGGTTTCCGCAAAAATCCGATCGATTTCGGACGGGTGTCGGTCCATGTTGCTCAACCAGGCTTCGGACGTTTTTTGATAATGTTGGCCGGAAACGTCCCATTGGCATTCTATCTGCAGCCGGCCTTGAAAATGCAGTAGGGTGTCCCGGGCCGGCATCAATCCGCCGGTGAAAAAATAGCGCCCCATCCAATTGTCGTCGCCCTCGGTTTCGAACGGATAGGCCAAATAACGGTGACAAAAAATATGTACGAACAGCTTGCCGCCGGGCTTCAACCAGCTGGCGATATTGCTCATTAAATGCTCGTAATTACGCATATGTTCGAACATTTCCACCGAAACGACGCGATCGTACTGTTCAGTCAATGACAAGAGATTCACGTCGCAGGTGATTACATCGAGATTACGCAATCCCCTTAGCTTCGCCTGTTCGAGGATATATTCGCGTTGACTATTCGAGTTCGATACTGCCGTAATTGTACTACCGGGATAATGCTCGGCCATCCATAAAGTCAACGAACCCCAGCCGCAACCCAACTCAAGTATTTGCTGGCCGGCCACCAATTCCGCCCGTTCGCAAGTCAGCCTTAGCATCCGCGCTTCGGCTTCATCGAGTGTTTGAGTCGTTTCGTCCCAGTAACACGACGAATATTTCAGATGCTTGCCCAGTGCATGTCGATAAAAAGCTGCCGGAACTTCGTAATGTTGGCGATTGGCCGCATCGGTTTCTATCGCGATAGGGCTTTCTCTCAGAGTTTGTAGCAACGATAGGTAACGCAAGCTTTGCTTTTCGACATCATTCGCGCATTCGTCTTTAAGACGTTGCCTCAACAAATTTCGGATACCGATTCGCATCAATGCGTCCGGAATTAAACCTCGCTCGGCCAGTTCGATCGCATTCAACATAGAAAATCGATTTTGCAAAGGAGAGGTCGATTTCGGGTACCATGGCAAAAATTTGCTGGTGGTTTGTTGATAGCGGCGGTAATCATCGCCGCGAGAACGCAAGGCTTGTTGTTCGGTATAGGGGATACCCGTCAAAAAATACAAAAAGCAAAACATCACGACCGGCGCGAGCCATAGCCAGTATTGATATTCTCCGCCCCAGCCCATCAACGGGTATGCGAACCAGTGCAGCCATTCAAAAAAATAATTCGGATGCCGGGAATAACGCCACCAACCCGTTCGGCAAGTCAGTCCGCGATTATCGGGATTTTTCCGAAATTCGGCCAATTGCCGGTCTGCCGTGGTTTCGCCCCACAAGGCCAAACAGGCAACCACTAATGCGCAAAAAACCATGACAGTATTAGGGTCGCGAGTATGCGCGACCGCCCAAAAAGGAAGGGACAACACCCAGATAAAACCGGCTTGCAATAAAAAAAACTGCAAAAACCCGCTATCGGCCTTATCCTGCATCGCTGCCCGCATCGCTTGGTAACGGCCGTCTTCCGGCTCTCCGAATACCCGTGCAGACAAATGACTTCCCAATCGCAAAAACCAGGCGAACGTCAGAAAAGCCAGGCTGAGCTGTAAATACAGAGGCGCGGTCCCGGTCAACGCATACCATGGCCCCGCCAACATCATCCCGAATGACCAAATCACATCGACGATACCGGCGTTCTTATGGTTTTGCTGCCACACCCAGGCCATTAACATCGCGACGGTACTTAGTAACGCGATTACGATTAAACTAAACATGTTTCGTCTCCAGTGGATGATTTTTTTGTCTGATTACACGCGCCATCCATAACAAAAGCGGTAGCGCCGCTGCCCAACTCAAAGCCAGGCCGAAGATCCAAACTCCGGAGTTCTCAGTGATATTGAGCGCACCGAGTCTCGCCGCCGCCCAATAAGAAAACGGACACGTAATGCCGCCGAGCAGTCCGGCTAACCAAAGACGCGACTGCAACCAAGCCAAAGAATGATTCAAGGTTAGCGCCAAGCCGAACCAAAGCAGTAAAATCCATAAAGGCGCGTAATCGGTATCCGGCCAAGGAGACGCATATTGAAGCCAACCGATCCGAATCCAGGCGCTATCCAAAATCATGCCGAGCACTAACGCAGCCGGCACCAAACGAAAATCGCCGGCGACATGAATCGCAGGGCGGGTATGCCACAACCCGAACAACAATAAAATAACCGGTGCCGGCCAAAACTGGTTTGACGCCGCCGACAAGACCGCGGCAAACCACAAGCCTTGCATCCAAGCCATATTAATGAGGTTATTGCGATTCATAACGAGGCAGCCATTGTTCGCGGCGATTGCTAGGTTTGGCCAGCAGCAATTGCACGTTGGAAATCGATTTTTCCCAAAAGCCGCCTTCGCAATAACACAAATAAAACTCCCACATCCTGATGAATTGTTCGTCGTAGCCTTGTTCCCGAACCTTATCGAGCGAAGCCATGAAACGTTCGCGCCAGGCTTTTAATGTTAGTGCATAACTTTCGCCTTGATCTTCTAAATTGATCAAGCGCAAATCGGTGCTCCGCGACGCGCTGGCGATAATCGCGTTGATGCAAGGAATGAAACTGCCCGGAAAAATATAGCGTTTGATAAAGTCGACACTCTTCAAAGCCTGTTTATAGCGCTGATCTTCGATCGTAATCGCCTGAATCAAGGCCAGGCCGTTCGGTTTTAGTAAGTTCGCGCACTGCTTGAGGTAAGTATCGAGATAATGATGTCCAACCGCTTCGATCATTTCTATCGACACCAGCTTGTCGTAAACTCCGGTCAAATCCCGGTAATCCTCCATCAGCACTGTCACGCGATCGGCGACTCCTTCATCGTCGATGCGTTGACGCGCGGCCTCGAACTGTTCTTTCGAGATGGTCGTAGTCGTTATGCGGCAGCCGTAATGCTTGGCGGCATAAGTGGCAAAGCCGCCCCAACCTGTGCCGATTTCGAGGACATTATCGTTGGGCTTTAAATCCAATTTTCGGCAAATACGCTCCAACTTGGCTGTCGAGGCTTCTTCGAGGCTTAGCTCCAAGTCGTGATAAGTTGCCGACGAATACATCCCGTGCTTGTCTAAAAACAACGAAAACAAATCATTACCCAAATCGTAATGCGCGGCGATATTTTTGCGCGAGCCATGCTTGGAGTTTCGGCGCGCGAAATGCCAGAATTTCAACAGAGTATTGGTTAAGGTTGCCAGCCCGCCTTCCATGCTGTCTAACAGGTCTCGATTGCGCACCAAAATTCGGATCACCGAAGTCAAATCGTCGGTTTGCCATAATTTGTCCATATAGGATTCGGCGGCGCCGATCGAGCCGCCTAACGATATCTGCCGGTAAAAACTCATATCGAAGACTTCGATCTCGGCGCTGAGGCCATCTTGACCGGGACTACCCAACACGACTTTGCCGAGCGAGTCGGTCACCGTTAATTGGGAATCTTGCAAATGACTGAGTTTATTCAGTAGCGCTTTGCGCAGCAGCAAATCGAATCTAGCCGGGTTCTTGCTTATTTCGGCGGTTGTGGCATTCATGCTTATCTCCTTGATGTCATTCGGTTTGTTTATCGGGATGCGAATAAAACGGTATGCCTTTCAGCCAAAGCCGGAAAGCATGCCAATAAATCCTAAAAACGATGGCGCAAGTGATGAAAGGAAATCGCAACGGCACCGAGCGCATCATTTTCGGGGATGGGTCGAGCATGTCCAGTTGCAGGGTAGCATCGAAACAGCATTGCGCCAGGCGGTACAATTGCATGTGTATCGTCAACTTATCGCCGGAAAAGGCGAACCGCCATCGGTAATCGATGTCCATCGGCATGAACGGCGATACGTGAAAAGCTTTGCCGAACTCGAAGGTCCATTTACCGTTTTGGGCCGTGCTTTGCCGAGTATCCAAGACATAACAAAACCGTTCGCCCCAGGGTGTATTGGTAATTTCGGCGAGAATGAAGCGAGGCTGATCCTCGCTTTTGGGAAAACAAAAATAAAAACTGACCGGATTGAATGCAACGCCTAAGTATCTCAGATGCGTAAGCAAGCAAATGCGTCCTTCAAACATTTCACCGGTTTGTTGTTCAATTCGGGTTTTTACCGCGTCTCGCAAATCCGAATCCGTAGGCCCAAGATAGTCTTCGCGATAATAGGCGACCAGATTAAAGCGTTGCTTCGACCAAAAACGGCTTTTATCGATGACCTGATCTAATTCGTCGAGATCGAGCCACGACATGAACAAGGGATAGCGGAAAGCATGCGGTTTCGGCAAGTGGCGCCGGTGGCGCACCCAACCTTTGCCGATGCGGCTGTGCAGCGCGTTCATGATGGCGCGTTCAGTTTATCGATCGCCAACTGCGCACTGGCCGCGCCGTCTTCATGAAAGCCCCAACCCCAATAGGCGCCTGCATAAAACGTGCGGTTATGGCCATTGATATCGGCATGTCTTTTTTGCGCGGCCAGGCTTTCCGGGGTGTACACTGGATGTCGATAATGCCGCTGCATCAAAATTTTCGACGGATCAATACGGTCCGTGCAATTCAGCGACACCAGCAACGGCTCAGGAGCGTCTAGATTTTGCAGCAAATTCATATAATAAGTCACAGTACAATTCGCCTGAGCCCCAGCAGGTTTCAACGCATTCCAACTTGCCCAGGCCTTCGGATGCCTCGGCATCAACCCCGCATCGGTATGCAGTACCGTATCGTTGTCCTGAAATGAGAACGCACCGAGTATTTCGGTCTCTTCCGGGCTCGGATCGGACAAGAGCCGAAGCGTTTGATCGCCGTGACAAGCCATGACGACGTGGTCGAAACGCCGCTCGCCACTCTCGCCGATGATCGTGACGCCGTTATTGTCCCGTGCGATCGATCGTACCGGACTATTTAGCCGGAGTTCGCCGCCGAAGCGCTGCTTGAATGCTTCGACATAGGTCGACGAGCCGCCTTTGACCGTGCGCCATAGCGGCCGGTCATCGATTTTCAGCATGCGGTGATTGTTCATGAATGCAACGAAATAGCGTGCCGGAAAGTTTTTCAGACTTTCCGGCGGCCCCGACCATAAGGCGCAAGCCATCGGCAAAATATGGTCGTCGATGAAGGCTTCGCTGTAACGGTTTTGTTGCAGGTACTCACCCAAGGTCAGCGCATCGTCCCCGCTTTTCAATAAGGCCGGCGCTTCGCGGTAAAAGCGGAAAATATCGGCGATCATCCGGTAAAAGCGTGGACTGAACAGATTGCGACGTTGACAGAATAACTTGTCGACCGTCGTAGCATTGTATTCGAGGCCGGTTTTCGCATCGGCCACGCTAAAGCTCATATCCGAAGGCTGCGAAGCCACGCCCAATTCGTTCAGAAAGCGGCAGAAATGGATGTAGTTGTGTTCGTTGAATACTATGAAGCCGGTATCGACCGAAAATTGGCGGTCGTCCAAGACGATATTGTGCGTATCGGTATGGCCGCCCAGGTAAGTATTGGCTTCATACAGCGTAACCTCATGCTGCTTGGCCAGATAATGGGCCGCATAAATGCCGGAGATCCCGCTGCCGACGATCGCGATGTTCATGCTTTGTCTCCTTCATCCCAGCGATTCGAATTCAAGCGTGAAACCGGAACCGGTTGCAGGTCCCAGATCAAACCACACCAAGACATCAGTTTCAGCAAGTAATAGCTAATATCGATCTCCCACCAATAAAAGCCTTGGCGAGCCGAGACCGGATAATGGTGATGATTGTTGTGCCAGCCTTCGCCGAGCGTGATCAGTGCCAAAAAACCGTTGTTGCGGCTGTCGTCGCCGGTTTTATAACGTTGGTTGCCCCAGACATGCGACAGCGAATTGATGAACAGCGTGCAATGGATCAGCACTATCGTCGACACGAAATAACCCCAAATCAACATTTGCCAGCCGGTCGTACCGAGTTCCGGAAAAGCGATTTCGAGCCATTTACCCAGACCCCACAACGCGACTGCATAGAGCACAGGAATCACGATGTCGAAGCGGTCCAGGAATCGTAGCTCGGGAAACTTAATCAGATCGCGCACCCATTGCTCGCGGGTAACAAAGTGCTTGGTGCTCATAAACCAGCCCATGTGGCTCCACCAGAAACCTTTACGCGGGCTGTGCATGTCGCGATCGGTGTCGGAATAACGGTGATGACGGCGATGGTGCGACGCCCACCAGATTGGGCCGCGTTGCGTCGCGGTTGAACCGAGCAAACCGAAAAGAAACTGGCACACGCGGGTGGTTCGAAATGCCTTGTGCGAGAAGTAGCGATGATAGAATGCCGTAATCGCGAACATGCGAATGAAGTAGGAGAACAGCGCCACGACAATCACGATCGGGCTCCAGCCCACTACGAATACCAACAGGCACGCGACATGCATGAGTATGAACGGAATCACGCGAAACCAATCGACGGCCTCGCTGGCGTCATTGCTGGTTTCGACACTACTGCTGTCGAACCAGGCGAAAAATTTTGTTAATGCGTTTTGTATAAACATTTTAGTAATCTCATAAAACTTACTCTTTCATTTAAGGATTCGGTCATAAATAAATTCCCTATTTTTAATACGCGGTAAGCAGGTTCGGTTGCTCGATTGACAGGTGTCGGCGGCAGGGAAAGCCGCCGTCAAGCCTACACGGACGTATTCACGGCGTCCTGTCAAGCGAGTTACCGAACCCGCTACAAGACTCATAGCTCCAGGAAGTTATTTTTCACGAAATCCTAAGAGTATGTTGGTCATTAGAATACTAAGCGTGTGAAAAATATGTGAACGCCTGCGTGCGATTTGTTCACACAATAGTGCATAGAGATCGGTAACACTCTGCAGAAAATTGAATAACGGAGTGGACGATGAAAAAAATGACATCATTATTCGGCATATTACTCGCGCTGACCGGCTGCAGCAGCGTCGAACCGAATCCGATGCGCGAGTATTTAGCGATGGCTCCGGCCGAACAGAATGCCGGAAAACATCCTAAAATCAGGCATTTTGTCGAGTTATACGACAACTTGGAAGTATTGCCGATCAAGACTAAGGTTGAAAATACCTATGCCGAGCAGCTGTATTTTAACGATACGCTTGTAACCCTGCATGACCGGCAAGCCCTACAGAGTTATCTAGAACAAACCCAGAAAAACCTCGATTCGATCAGTATTGAAGTTATGTCGGTATTCGAACAAGGCGACGATGCGTTTGTGCGCTGGAACATGCGAACTCGGTTCACGCTGTTGGGTCGAAGCAAGGATGTCACGACGATAGGCTTTAGCCATTTGCGTTTCGACGATCATGGCAAAATCGTCCTGCATCAAGACTACTGGGACAGCACGCAAGGCTTTTTTCTACAGGTTCCGATTATCGGAGGAGTATTACAATGGATAAAAAACGGTTTACACGACTAGCGATCTTGTTAGGGTTTATGT
The DNA here is from genome assembly GCF_050611805.1 of Methylotuvimicrobium sp. Lineage (NCBI taxonomy): Bacteria > Pseudomonadati > Pseudomonadota > Gammaproteobacteria > Methylococcales > Methylococcaceae > Methylotuvimicrobium > Methylotuvimicrobium sp. Next base: position 11,133 of record NZ_JBNGHF010000021.1, on the reverse strand, counting down.
CGTTCGGCAATATATACGCCGAAGACTTACTGTCTTCGAGCATCAATAATCAGCAGGCCGAACTACCGCGTTGCAGTAAGGGTGAATTGAAAGCTTTCCGCTGGATTCATGTCGGTTATGCCGAACTTTATCTAAACAATTGCAAGAACCCGATCGATGTTTTCAACGATTCTCCGAAACAATTACGCTTTATTTACGAGCGCTCGATTCCGGCCAAGGCCTTCCGCGAGGCTTCCGAGGAATATCTAAAAGCGAACTTAGGCGATCGATACCAGGCCTGGCGTAACGCTTTCGATCGGTTCAATCGGCAATATAAGGACATTGATAAAGGCGATTTTTACGATTTAATTTATGATGCCGATAACGGTTTGAGACTTTTTCTGAACAATGAGCTGCTCGGAGCCTTAGAAGACCCCGAACAGGGGCTGGCTTATTTCAATATCTGGTTCGGCAAAGACCCGTTCTCAAATGCACTGAAAGAAGCTTTACTGACGCCCGAAATGTAATATCTGCCGCCACACTCTTGTGGTGAGTATTCAGTTCCCCGGCTATTCTCGTTCCCACGCTGGAGCGTGGGAACGATAGGGGGATGTGCATAATTACCTCTTGTGAATGCCGAGCTTAAAAAGCTCTATTTGCGTTAATCCAAATTCGTCAGTTTGTCTCGCTCCAAGTTCCTGGAGCGCTACCAAAATTGCTCGCTCCCAAACGCTTGTTTGGGAGTGTCTACCGTCAAGCTCAGATTGGCGTACGATAAGCAGAGCTTAAAGGTAGGCATTCCCAAGTAGAACTTGGGAACGAGACAAACATAGAAAAATAATGAACGAAAGTGGGCGCAGGCTAAAACGACAAATCCCACTGTAACCAAAACCGCTGATCCGATTGGCTGATTCCTTGCCTCGGTTCTTCCACGATCAAATGACTGACTTGAAAATTCACTTTATTGTTATGGCCATTGAAGAAATAAGTCATTACGCCGCTGAATTCTTGTTGCCGGTCGTTATCGACGTCGACATTGGGATCGACAAAGGCATAACGTCCGGCAAATTCCAGGTTCTTCGGCACGATCGCCAAAATATAATGCGGAAAATAGCCGGCTTGGATTAAGCCCCCCATGAGATTCGTTTCTCTCCCGCCGGCGCCTTTGGCTTGGAATGTATCGATAACTTCCTTCCAGTGCATTTCATGTTGAATCGATAGGCCTTGCCATTTGAAACGGGCTTCTTCCATCATTTGATTGATTCGGTATTGTCCGTCTTCGCCTACGCTATAGCCGGGTAGTACGCGGCAGCTTCGGTTATCGGTTTCGAAGGCGGTGCATCGACTTCGATTGGTCGCCGCCGCGAACGCGAAATTGAGAGCCGGATTTTCATGATATTCGAGATCGGATTGAGAAAACGGCATCTCCCCACCCAAGGCATTCCACTGCAAGCGGCCGGAATACATCATGTTGTTATCGTCATTGTTGCGCTCGCCGACGCCGAGTCCGGTATAAACGCCGGCATAATAACTGATATCGTGCCAGCTGCCGGGAAATAGATTGCCGAATATTTGTACCCCTTGTTGCCGGTCTACCGTAAAGATGTCGTTAACAATCGACCGGTTGACGAATTGCTGATTGCCTGAAGAGGTCACCCGTTCGTCGTTATACAAAACCTTACCGCGACCGAACCATAATTTAGCCTATGGATATTTGTCCACGGTCAAATTCAAATCGCGCAAAACCGGCTGGGACCAGTCGTATTGCAAATAGTATTTCAACCATGGCCAATAGGCATGACCTCTGAGCTTGGTTCGAGCACGGCGGATCATGAAGGTGCTTTGGTCGCGTTCGAGATCGTCGATCGAGCGCGGATCGCTGTCGAAAGGATTGGCATAGCGGGCTTGTATCCGGTTTTGGATGGACAAGGCGAATTTGCCGTCATCGGTCTTGAATTCAAAGCCGTTCTTGCCGTAACTGACGCCGGAGGGCAGGTTACTCTGGGTTTTAGGCTTCGGTTCATCCGGCTTGGGCAAGCGCAGTTTGCACGTCTTTTTCCGGTAGCGCATGCTCCGATTGACTAGCTGTGGCGGCTTGCGCTGCTTCTAGTTGCTCGAGCCGTTTTAGTTTTTCATCCAAGGCTTGCAGCTTCGCGTCGAGTCGTTTTTCAACGGCCAGCAATTCCTGCATATAACGTTCCGGGTCTTTGGGTTCTGCGGCGAGAACGACTCCGGAAAAAAATAACCCGAGCACCTAAATCCATAGTCCATTGGCTATGGTTGACTTCCTCGTTCCCACCGCTCCAGCGTGGGAATGCATACCGATCTTGCCTCGGCTGACAAGGTATGGGTTCCCACGGAGGACCGTGGGAACCAGAAAAAAATTACTGTTTTGCAATCTTAGCCAATGAGGCCTCGATACCATTTTTTGTCGCCCAACGTTCCCGACTTTCCCTCACCTAGCGTTAGGTGAGGGACGATCTGGGGATCGCTCCCACAGAGCATCCGCCCCCTTGTGGGAGCGACGCCTTCGTCGCGATTTCGAAGCCACTGATGTTCAATATCCGCAGATTTATCAAACAACACCGTTTCCAGGTATACGATGATCTCTGTTAGCAAGTTTACCGATACTTGTGTATAACGGCGAGAGCTGGAGCTTGGGTAACAGCATATTTTAGTTTTTGCGACTATGACTGGCCCCTACTCGGACACTTGGCTTCGGCAAGCTGAAGCATCTTGCTAATCAGGAAAAGATATGGGCTTGACGAGGATGTCGGGAGAAGAATCTTTAATTCGCGCCGGCCTGCTTAACCAATAGCATACGGCCCAAACGGCGCAATCCGTCGGACGATATGTCCAAGCCGAGCGGTGAGCCGATGGCTTCAAGTTCGTACAGCAAATCCGTTGCGGTGATAAACGTCAGAAAGCGCAAGCTCTCGGCTCCGGGTACGTCTTTGGCTATCGTTCGCAGCACCGGCGTAACTTGATCCCATGAATCGTTGAAAAACATCCGGACCGGATCGCCGCCGCTCGTGTCGTTGCTCGTCAAACCCTTGTGGAAGGCCGATTTAGCCGCAAGTAAAGTCTCCAAAAGCGTATCGCGCACGTCCGAGGAAACCCTATCGTCCGCGGCTCGATCGATCGCTTCAAATAATGAAGCGTTCCAGCGTTGCCAAGCTACATTCCATTGTTGCATTTCGCTTTCGTTGAATACCGGCGCGGGTTGCTTGTTTGTTCTTGCATTTGCCTGTGGAACCTCAAAAGCGACTTTTACGCTCAAACCGGTTTCACCGGCCTTGACTTCGCTGAATCGGAGCGAGCTCAATAAGGCTTGCACCGCCGCTTTATTTTCCGGAGTCGTGACGGGTGCCAGCGTTTTTTCGATGTCGCCTCGCATTTCTTGAAGGTCGAGTTTAACCGATGCCAATTTCGGTTCGGCAAAACGCTTGAGTAAATCCTGCAACTGATCGATTCTCAATGCTTGTCCGCCCGGATCGTAAGCAACCGCCTTGTCGATCGGAAAGCGTAAAACAGTTCCGCCGTTCTCCAGTACCGCGCGTTGAAAAGTTTCGAGCTTGCCGGTCCAATCCAACACGGTTAGACATTGGCCGCCCATGGCGGTGCCGATGCGCGCATGTACGTCATTGACGATTCGAACGAGGTTTTGTTGCCCGTCGATTCTAGGGTTGGACATATCGAGTAAACTACAGCCGCCTTTATCCTTCCATAAATGGGCAGTCTGATTGGCGCCGGTGTAGATCTGTTCGACCAGTGCATTTCGAATCAAGCGGTAATCGATCGGAAGCGGTATGGTCTTCTGATTTGCGCTAAGGCTTCCCGAATAGGCGATTAGGATTCCAAGATAAACGCTTAGCAAAGTGTTTTTCATAGTATGACTCATATAATCGGTTATGCCCCATGCGGCTTAAGTAGGTTACCATTATTCCCAGTGATATCGTTTTAGTCCAATCATGACTTTCGACGTATTTGTTCAGTCAAATGCATTTAGCAGTTTAATGAATTTCTTTTAGGAGTAATCAGTGTTTGATACGGCTACACAATGGCTGCAAGACTTAAATCTGGAGCCTAGCACCAAAGTGGCAATCGCTTTGGCGGCTATCGTTGCCATAGCAATATTAACCCACCTCATTTTGCATTATGTCTTTCTGCGTTTAGTCGAAAAACTGGCCTATCGCAGCAAATGGGTTTGGAAGCGCGCCTTATTCGAGCAAAATTTATTCAATCGCATTGCATTCGTATTTCAGGCCATGTTGGTCCGCTGGCAAGCCCAGCTATGGCTGGCCCAGGAGTCATTGTTTTTATCCGGTATCGAATTAGCCGCTAAATTGTGGATATTGTTTTATCTACTCTTAAGCTTGTTTTCTTTGCTCGACACCTTGCTGTACTTGGCGCATCAATACCGCGTCGCAAGACATTGGCCTTTGCGCGGCGTCTTCCAAAGCATCAAGCTGATTGCATCCGGTTTTGCCTGTATCTTATTTGTTTCGATCATCACCGACAAATCGCCGGTGATTTTACTCAGCAGCTTGGGCGCGATGACGGCAGTACTGCTCTTAGTGTTTAAGGATTCGTTATTGGGCTTGGCTGCCGGCATTCAACTGTCGGCCAACAAAATGTTGAGCGTCGGCGACTGGCTGGAAATGTCCAAATACGGCGCCGACGGCGATGTGATCGATATCGGCTTGACTACCGTCAAGGTGCAGAATTGGGACCGAACGATTACCACGATCCCGACTTACGCCTTGATATCCGATTCGTTTAAAAACTGGCGCGGCATGCAAGAATCCGGCGGCCGGCGCATTATGCGCAGTATTCGCATCGATGTCGCTAGCGTTGCGTTTTTATCCGAAGAAGATATCGTTCGTTTGCGTAAAACTAAGCTGCTGACCGATTATATCGAACGAAAACTGGCCGAAATCGACAAGGCCAATGCAGAGGAGCGTGCCGATTTATCTTGTCCTGCGAATGGCCGGCGGCTGACTAATTTAGGTACGTTCCGCGCCTATTTGAATGCCTATCTCAAGGCACATCCCGGTATTCATCAAGCGATGATTTTGATGGTGCGCCAATTGGAACCCGATGCGCACGGACTGCCGATTCAGATCTATGCGTTCAGCAATGATACGCGCTGGGTCAATTACGAAAGTATTCAAGCCGATATTTTCGACCATATATTAGCGGTCGTGCCGGAATTCGGCCTGCGCGTCCATCAAATGCCGAGCGGCCAGGATTTGCAAGCGTTGTTGAAAGCGACAGGGAATTAATCGTTATCGCTTTGCCGGCGCGCCAATAGATGGATATAGCGCCCCATGTCCCGGTAGGTCGGCATTCGGCAATAACGGTATTCCAATTCGAATAATTCGGCCGGATCGCTGCCGTCTAAAGTGTCTTTGCTTACATAATCGTGAAACACGCGAATGCCGGTATGCGCCGTAATGCTAAATCCGTGGCTTTGCAATCGATCGATGACTTCGTGGGGATATTGAGGATTGGGCGGCGTTAGTTTTTTGCCTTTGCCGAGATAGGCATCGTTAAGCAGATTTCTCCAGCGCCAATGGCCTTTCAAGGCATTGGTATACACCATCGCGTTACGGTTATAGAACAATAGCGACAAATAGCCGCCGGGCTTGACCTTCTTCATGACGACTTGTAAGGCCGGCAGCGGATCGCCGAGCCATTCGATTACCGCATGAAATAAAACCAAATCGAATGGGGGAAGTTTGGCCGCGAGCGTTTGCGCGGGTTCATGATGAAATTCGGCGATCAGGCCGGCTTCGGAAAAGTGCTGTCGCGCCCGCACCAGCATCTTTTCCGATATGTCGCATAGCGTCAAACGGTGGCCTTGCTCGGCTAGCCATTGGCTGATTTGCGCAAAACCGCATCCGGCATCCCATATCGACAGAGGTCCGGCAGCCCGGTAAAACTCGTCGAGGTCTTCCTTCAGCAGCTTGAGCCGCCAATCGCCTTTGGGCGTGCCGTAGACTTTTTGTTCGAATTTTTCGACAAACGGGTCGAAATTGCGGTCTTTCAGTGGTTTCATCGGGTAGGAGCGGCAAAGACGATTAATTCGGTGCGACTAACCGATAACCGATCCCCGATTGGGTTTCGAGTAAGGGCACATCGAACGGCTTGTCGATTTTTTTGCGCAGTTTGTATAAATGGCTTCGGAGCGTATCGCTGTCCGGGATTAGTTCTCCCCAGAGTTCTTGTTCCAATTGCTCCCGGGTAACCAGGTTGGGCGATTCGCGCATCAAGATACGCAGTATCCGCAAACACGTCGGCGACAATTGAATAATCCGGCCTTGGCGCATGACCTGCATTGTGCTGGTATTGAAGGTTAAGTCGTGAATTTGATAAACGGACTCGTCCAATTCGCCGCGTTCTCGGCGGATTAGGGCATTGATCCGGGCTTCGAGCTCCGGCATTTCGAACGGTTTCACCAAATAATCGTCGGCACCGCGTTGAAACCCTTCCAGCTTGTCTTGTAATTGATCGCGAGCGGTCAGCATTAATATCGGCGTCGACAAACGCGCGTCTTTACGCAGTCTCCGACATATTTCCAAACCGTCGATGCCGCCGGGTAGCGTGATATCGAGAATGATGGCGTCATAGCGTTGCGTTGCGGCAAGATGCAGTGCGCACAATCCGTCGTAGGCGTAATCCATCGTAAAGCCGCTGCTTTCAAGATAGGCACCGACTGCTTGAGCCAGGTTTTTATGATCTTCGACCAGCAGCAAAGAGGCGTTCCTCTGGCTCGGTTGGTTTTGAGGATTGGCTGGAGAAATGTCCATATTTTGGAAAGTGCGAAGGTTCGGCGGAGGCCCCGCCGAACCTTGTATCGCTAGAGTTAAGGTTATTCTTCGACTTGCTGAATGCCGTCCAGGTACCATTTCGGCTGCAGGCTATTTCTCGGCTTAACGAAATGCCAAACTTCGCGAACAGCTTGCTCCGGTCCGTAAATGTCTTCGCGAAGTAAGGAATCGAACAAAACGGTCGCTTCCAGTTCGCTGCCGGATTCGCGGACGTCGAGCAATTCGGCTTGAACACTGACGACCTCGGTTCGGTTGTCATCGGTTGAGGCCTTGAGTTGATCCTGTATTTCGGCGAACACGCGGTCGGTAGTCAAGCCTCTGATTTCGGCTAGATCGCGATCGTCCCAAGCGGTTTGCAAAGCTCTAAACGCATTTTCGGCACCGTTCAAGAAAGCATGTTCGTCGAAACCTTCCGGCAAGATCAATTCACGATTTTCGATAGCGGGCTCGAACCCCGAATCGTTATTGGCTTGAGGGCCTTTCTTAAACAATAAGTCGGTATTGAAACCCGTATTACCTACCGAAGCGCGTGATGTCTCTTGGGCTTGAGGCGCTTCATAATCGTTATAAGCTGAGGATGAGCGCTGTTGCGGTTCATAGCTTTCGCGACTATAAGCCGGTACCGGTCGCGCGGCATTTTTGGCGCGGGCGGCAAACAGTTTATAGAGTAAAAACGCGATACCGCCGAAAACTAAAATATCCATGAAATTGAAGTTCTCGAAGGCGCCGCCGAACAACATAGCGCCAAGCAACCCGCCCAAAGCCAGGCCGCCGAGCATGCCCATCAAGCCGCCGCGACTAGCGAGCTTTTGTTTGGCTGCTTGGTTTTGGGCCTGGGCTTGTTGCTGTTGCCGTGTTGGTGCCGCTTTTGCCGGTGAGGCAGAGCGTTGGTACGGTTTGTTGAACGAGGATTTGCCGCCGAACGAGCCGCCTCCGCCGAATCGCTTGGCTTCGGCATCCGAAACGCTGCCCAATCCGAGGGACAGTCCGATGATCAAGGTTGTCACTATGCTGGTTAATTTATTCATGGATAAGTTTTTGAGTTTTGTTGATAAAGGCAAGAAAAATAATTGGGCTGTTCATTGTATAACGCAGTCTTTCGCCCTATTAACTACGCATTAAAGATTCTCGTTTACGACACGGCATGACCTGATTGAGTTCCATCGATAGATTGTCGGCAAGCAGTCAAAAATCCCATCTTTCTTAGTATGAAGTGAATTAAGCAATATGTGGATTAAAATCTAACTGTGCGGGTTGAGTAACCATACGCATCAAGCTAAAAACGGCCAACCCGCACCCCGCTATTTCCCAAGCTCCAGCTGCCTGAGACCGACATAACCTCAATCAACCCCGACTCGTTCGTTCACAACTACCTCGATCGTTGGGAAGCCAGAGATGCCTGAACAGGCTCCCCAAGCTCAAGCTTGGGGAGCAGCATTAGGTGCGCGATGCGTTCTAAACTGTTTATGCAGGGCAGGGTTAGCGACCCTGTCCTGAATGTTTCAATCATGTCCAGTGCAAAAATAAGACCTTCCGGGCGGGTTGAATAGCCCGCCGCCGCGCCTCAATTTTTCAGGTAACGGCGCATTAAAACTCCTTGACCACAAAGAAAGTAATGTCGCTTCCGCCACGTTCGTCATCCCTTAGTACGTTGAAATTATGGGTAACATCCACGACCAACATCGATTCGCCGAGAAAACCGGTCGCGAGCCGACCGCCCACCGCGCTATAAAACGTTTCTTTTCTCTTGAATTCGCCGCCGATATTGCGTACCGGATTCAACCAACCCGCAGTTCCGTGCAAGCTCAAGTAACTGAAAAAAATCGGCTCCCAGCGGTATTCGGCGTTACCGATCAAATAGTGTTCGGGATAATATTCCCATACCGAAGCTCCGGGGAGCACGGGCATGGCCGTCGAGGCAAAATCCCAACCCATCGGATTGACACCGCCTCCGATGCGTTGCGCCGAAAATCGGTCCAGATTGGCGCCCGTACCGCCATGGACGGAGCCTAATAGCCGGTGTCTATCACTATTGATAAACGGAACGCCGGTGGCGCCTAACGCATAGGCGTCGAATCTCAAATGATCCCGAGAATCGCTAGCGCGGTATTGATTGCCGTCAAGCCCCCAATCGCGCCAATTCACGCGGTGTCCGTAGACCAGGTTTCCGCCGGCGGCAAAACCTTCGTGAGCCAGCCACAATATATTCCGTTTTAACCCGTCGTATTTCACTTCCAGGCGTGAACCGAGCTCAACGGTATCGCGAGGCGCGAGTAGATTATCGGCGGCTTCGCTGCCTTTGCTGAAATATAAAAAACCCGGCTCGAAATACAGATTGGCCATGAAGATATTATCGTTATAACCGGGATCGACTTGAGTTCGATAGCCGAGACCGATATCCCATTGCAAACGGCCCCAATACATTTCTTCATCGAGTACGCTTCGTCCGTCGACGACTTCGCTCATCGCACTCGGCGGCGTAAAATTCCTAAATGCTAATGCATATTGAAAATCGCCCCAATCGGGCAATTGTTCGCCGTAAAACAAATCGTTATATGCTCCGGCAATATTCGCATAAAACAACTTGCTTTGTTCGGGCTGTCGCCAAAAATACAGACTGCCAATCGGAAAAATATCTCGGTCGTCGGGTCCCGGCGTGTTGTATTGAAGACCCAGCATCCAGGCATTTACCGATGTTCTATCACGCGGATCGACGATAATTTCTTCGCCCAGAAACTCGGTTTTGAAGCCTTCCCCGGCCAATGGAGTTTTATAATTTTTCGAATCCCGGTCCAGGTAAGGAAGTTCTTGTTCAATAGCGGATTGAATAGCGTCATCTGACGCTACTGCTTCATATTGCTGCGCCATAGCCGATGAACTAAAGCACAACAATCCGAACAAGGTGATGGATAGTGGGTAGAGTTGCCGAGTGATCAGATCATAGCTAGCCATTTCATATACTCCAAAAAACACGCACTAGTTCGTACAGCAATTTAGGATATAAGGGTTACCCCATATCCAACATGAAACATGACTCAATATTCCGCCAGGAATTACCGAAAAATACACTTGATTTTGTGCTACCGGTAAATCGCTTTATAGCTGATATAAAGCGAGCAGAATGTTACCGGTATAATTAAAATCATCGCCAAACCAATCGTAACGACAGACAGCAGAGCAAAGAGTATCAAGAACAGATAAACCGTGATCATCGCCGAAATATGACGCCCGCAGTTGTAATAACTACTTTTGATTGCATCTACAGGCTTGCTATCGATGAACATCACTTGGGGCACCGAGTACAACAATGCTGAAATGATCAGGATGCCCAATGGCGCTGCTAGTATCAGTGCCGTAAAAGGTCCGAGTGTTACCGTTAATCCCGCTTCAATAATTTCGAAGAATACCATTAACAAGCCGAGAATCAACAAAGGTTTCAGCTTGGGCGAATCGATGAAGCCTTGGAAAAAATGGCTGATTTTTATCTTTCGCTGTTCGTCGACTTCTCGAATTGCATACAAAAATCCGCCATACATCACCGGAAAGATCAAACCGTCTAATATCTCACCGATTACTGGAAGTAGTGCTAGCAGGACTTCCAGAAGAATCCAGATCACGGTACCGAGAATCAGCAACAGCGGGCTTTTAGTAAACAGCTTCCAACCATCGACAAACCATTGTCGGCCGTCTTTCATTGTATATCCTGTATCTTCCATCGCGCGCTCCTAAAATTATTATTGTCTATCGACATCTATTTTAAGACGATTCAATCAATCATACCTTTCGTATACCTTTCACACTTCAAATTTCGGCATTGCTTAAGGAGGCCGCCGGGGTGTTCGGTCCCTCACCTAACGCTAGGTGAGGGACCAGCAAGGAGCTGGCATAGAGCTTACATGGACGTATTCACCCAGCACCTAAATTCCATAGCCCATTGGCTATGATTAATTTTCTTAGATAATTTAGGTGCTGGATTCACGGCGTCCTTTGACGAACACCCCGGTGCCGAATTTTGATCTACGATGAGTATGAATTTGAAACGAAAGTTTAGGAAAACAAAAGGCTTACGCTTCAGTATACCGACAACCCGGGATCGGTCCAAATTCGGCACACTCCGTTTAATAAAAAGATTCGTCAGCATTAAATGTGTAATTATTCACACCCCCCTATCGTTCCCACGCAGAGCGTGGGAACGATAATTGCCGGGGGGACTGAATAGTTACTTAGGAATATACATAAATTTACTTCTACAAGTTTTAGGCATTGTGGTGGTTCGGCGACTCGCTTGACAGGACGCCGTGAACCCAGCACCTAAATTATC
>NZ_JBNGHF010000020.1:0-77533 GCF_050611805.1 Methylotuvimicrobium sp. | reverse complement strand
TGTTTTGACATCAATTTTTGAAAACTAGGCTTGCAATAAACGAGGAGTCCATATATGGGTATACCTTGTTGAATCGACGAGTGTACCGAGATGCTTATCAGACCGATCGTTTTTTGGATGGCCTGCTTTTTATGCAGCGGCTGCGGTTCTTCGCCATCGGCGCTTTATGCAAAAGGCGCCGAACAAATGATTGTTTATGTCATCGATCACGGTTTGCATACCGGTATCGTGGTTGACGCTCGAACGGCTGCAGACAGCGTTTCCGGACTGGCGTTCGATTTAAATGAAATCGGTTTTATCGAGTTCGGTTGGGGCGATCGCGCTTTTTATCAGGCCGAGTCGTTTTCGTTGTGGTTGGCTATAAAGGCGTTGTTTTTCCCGACCGAGTCAGTCATGCATGTCGCTGGGCTTCGGCACCATCCGGAGCATTATTTTCGGCGCAGTGACATCGAACGCATCTTGTTGTCAAAAAGCCAGTTGGTCGCAATGTTGGGTTTTATCAATCAGTCGTTCGTAAGAGACGGGCAGGGCGATTTAATCAATTTAGGGCGAGGCTTGTATGCTTATAGCCGTTTTTACAGCGCAACCAGTTCCTATCATATTTTCAATAACTGCAATACTTGGACCATGGAGGCTTTGAGCGAAGCAGATGTCGCGACGGATAGTCCACTGGCACTTACCGCGCGAGGAGTCATGCGGCGGGTCAGGCGACATCAGAAAAAACTTATATCCGGTCAGGCCGAGTTTTAGAAGCATGCATGACTTTTGGTTCCTGGCGCAGTCTAGCGCTTACTTCCACGTAAGCGTCGAATAAAATAGCTTTGTTATAAAAGCCGAAAACATAACTTACCGCCACACGATAACCAAAGTGATAGTCAATACTAATAACAGAGCGGCGAGTATCCGGTAATTTTGATACCACGGCAGAAACTTTAATTCAACCGATTCTTCTTGGAACCTGCGAATCTTCCAAAGATAAGGTGCGATACGCGGCAATTTTGGCGCTTCCGTCAACATGCTGATTGTGAACATGATAATCATACAGATGACAAAGAGCATGAAAGCGACATGAAGAAAATGCATATCGATTGGACTAATTATTAAATAAAACGAGATGCCTAGGCTGACAATAAAAGTATAAAACGCCGCAGTTGCCGTTGCTCCGCGCCAGAAAATGCCCAAGATGAAGACTGCGACGACGGGCGGTGCGATATAGGCTAAGATGTTTTGCAAATATTGGAATAATGAGCTGAAATTTTCAATATAAGGCGCCCAAGCCGCCGCTAAAACCATGAAGATAAATGCAGTTAGCCGCCCGGTCCACATTAGGGTTCGATCGGACCACTGGGGACGAATTTGGCGAATAAAGTCCATGGTTACCAGGGTGGATGCGGAGTTGAGCGTAGAGTCTATACTGGACATCAGAGCGGCGAGAGTCCCTGCCACAACAAGCCCTAAGAGTCCTGTAGGTAGTAAGTCGAACAACAAGGTCGGATAAACTTGATCGGGGTTCGGAAGGTCGGGGTAAAGCACGCGAGCCATACTCCCCGGTAATACCATGATGAACAACACCGGTAACTTCAATAAAGCAGCCAGCAATGTCCCATAGCGGCCATGCTGTATATTTTTGGCGCTAAGAATTCTTTGCGCCATGAATTGATTGGTACACCAAAAATAAAAACCGAGAATCGGCACGCCTAAAACCAACCCTGTCCAAGGTAAAGTAGTGTCATCGGCTGGCTGTATCAAACTGAGCATGTTTTCCGGCGTAACGGCAGTCACTGCTTGCCACCCGTCGATTTTTCGATAAGCAAGCATTGAAACGACAATAGCGCCGATAAGAATTAGTATTGTTTGTATTGCATCGGTATAGATAACCGCTTTTAAACCGCCCGCTACGGTATAAGCTCCGGCCAATAAAGCCAAGACTAAAATCGATTGCCACAGAGGAATGTCGGGGAAAATCATTTTTAGCAAAATACCGCCTGCATAGAGGGCACCGGCGGTATCGATTAGAATATTGCCCACTAAAGTTAAGCCCGAAAAAAAATAACGTGATCGAGCGTCGTAGCGTCTCTGTAAAAACTCGGGCATCGTGTAGACTTTTGCCTGTAGCACCATCGGCAAAAAGAAAACCGCGTAAAATACCAAGACCACCGCAGCCATCCATTCATAGTTGAAGACTGAAATACCGGTTGCATAAGCATCGCCGGACAATCCCACCAACGTGGTGCTGGAAATATTGGACGCAAACAATGAAATGCCGACGAAAGGCCAGGTCATCGATCGTCCGGCTAGAAAATAATCTTCCGTGCCTTTGGCTTCTGTTCCTACCTTGATACCAATTGCCAGTACGATACAGAAATAAACCAGAATGATAATAAGATCCGTTTGAGCTAAGGTGTAGTGAGGCATAATTGCGGATACATTGAATTCTTGGGTCGCTTCTACTCATTATCCAAGATAGTTAATCATAGCCAATGGGCTATGGAATTTAGGTGCTGGGTTAACCCATCCATGGAGGGTTGACGGCTGCTTTTCCTGCAGTCGACACCTGCCTACCTTGCACTAAAAATAGGGAGATTATTTATGATCGAACTCTAAGCTCAATTTTCACGCTCTTTCCCAAGCTCCGGCTTGGGAAAGACACCCTGGAAGCTCCAACTTCCTGAGACCGACACAACCTCTGCACATTCTTAATCTTCCTTGATTGTCGAGAAGCTAGAGCTTCCTGAACAGGTTACTCAAGCTGGAGCTTGGGTAACAGCATACTGTCAACGTAGTTGTCGCGTGAGTTGAAAATCATGCTCGTTCCTAAGCTCAATTTTTCGTCCTTTGATCGTTTTGAGAGGTCAATTCGCTAATTAATTGCCTGGCACGATCTTGGTGGCTGCCGGACCAATAAATTTGATTGCAACTGAGGCAAATCCGAAAGTCGTTGTAATAAAGCTTAGTTAAAGGCTCTAGTCGATCGATGACGGCGTCTTTGCTTGTTTTTATCAACGTACCGTTGCAACGTGAACAGCGTGTAAAAGGTGCTATAGACCGGTATAAATCCAAACGTTGCAGGACTTCTTTTACTTGCTCTCTAGGATGAACCGAGCGCACGAAGTAACCGTGAGTAATTATTTTCCGTCTTAATAAAAAGCGATCCCGAGTCAAAACGATTCGATGCTGCTGACTCGCTATCTCGGCAACATCGCCATCCTCGTAATCGTTTCGGTACAAACAGTCAAAGCCTAATAAACGTAAATAGCGCGCAAGCCGCCCAAGATTAGTATCGAGAATGAAGCGAGGGTTTCGTAACGGTTTAGGGCGCAGGCGCAATAGTGGCGTGATATCGAAACTTTCGAATATCGGATAGACGCTAATTCGATCATTCTCTTGAACAATATAATTAAAATCGACCGAACGGCCATTGGCCAAAATAATTTCGACCTCGGTGTGCGGAATACCTAAGGATTCGATTAAGTCTTTGATCGAAGTTCTACGATTAAGCGTATGTTCAAATTCGACTTTACGCCGCTCGATCGGTAAAAAATCGTTTAATTCTTCGTAAAAACGTAAATAAACTCGGCTCACAGGGATTAACCTAGAAAAAGTATTTCTCCATGAAGCTCATGAAGAATATGAAGTTAACTCAATAACTTGTTGGACGAAGCCGTTGTTGAGTACCTTCATAAACTTAATGTCTTTCATGGTTAAACTATCGAATTTTGATCTACGTTGGGCATATCAAGGGTTGATATTAGCTGCCGTTGCCGTTTTTTTTATTTTCGTACATGGCTTTATCGGCGCGGTCCAGTAGTGTTTTAATGTCGGTGCCATCGTTGGGATAAATGCTCATTCCGGCGCTGACGCCAATATCGATCATACGGTCATCGATAAAATAGGTTTTGCTGATGACATCGACCGTATGTTTAAGAATTTTATCGACCATTTCCGAATCGGTCACATCCTCGAGTAATATCGCGAATTCATCGCCACCTAATCGAGTGACGGTGTCCGTTTCTCGAACACTCCGTACGATTCGGTGAGCCACGCTCTGCAATAGGCGATCTCCGGTCTTATGACCGAACAAATCGTTAACCGGTTTGAATTTGTCTAAATCCAAAAACAAAATGCCCAACTTGGTATTGTTTCGCGCGGCTTTCTTTATGGCCCTTTCTAACCGGTCGTTAAACAAAATTCGATTGGGTAAATCGGTCAATGGGTCATGATGAGCGATATGACGGAGATGCTCTTCTTCGGCCTTGCGTTCCGAAATATCCGACAGTATTGCCACATAATGTGTGATTTGATTGTCACTGTCTTTAACTTGGCTAATGCTGATTCGCATCGGTAATAATGCACCATTTTTAGTACGATCGACAATGTCGCCTTGCCATTGACCGTTTTGATTTAGAGAATCCCACATATATTTGTATTGTTCGGTCGATATATAGCCCGATTGCAAGATCGAAGGCGGCTTACCCAATAATTCTTCTTGATCGTAGCCGGTCATTTTACACAATGTTTGATTGACCGATACGATGCGTAACGATGGGTCGGTAATCATAATGCCTTCGCTACTGAAGTCAAAAACCGTGGCCGAAAGTTTTAATTGTTGTTCAGCCTTTTTGCGTTCGCTTAGATCCATTACATAAGCAATACCTTGTTCACGATTACTGCTAAGCAATGCCGCGCCGATATATACAGGTACCCAATATCCTTGTTTATGGATCAGCGCTTTTTCATAAGGCTCGCATCGGCCATGCATTAAAAGCTCGTTGATAGCCTGTTGATCCTTGGCATGAAACTCAGTTGGAGTAATATCTCGCCAATTGACCGCTTCTTTTTCAATATCGGCTTGGACAAAACCCAGCATGTTTAAAAAAAGGTCGTTCGCTTCGTCGATCATACCATCGAGGCGCCATGAAATAATACCGATTGTATTGGATTCCTTCAGGCTTCGAAAACGCGATTCACTGAGAGCCAGTTGTTTTTCGAATTTTTCGATGCTCTTTATAATTTGCCGGCTGACTAGCAGTCCCATACCGACAAAGATGGTTAATATCAGCACGCTAATTTGCCATGTAATGAGTTTAACCCATCGGGCACCTTCGCTTAATTTAAGCGAAAATTGGTTTTCTAGCTCATGAAGCTCATTATTGAGCTGCCGTATGCGCCGCCTTAAGTCGGCAATTTTTTCGCTGTCGCGACGCGAGCCGGTCATTTCGTTTCGTATTTGTTCGCCGATTACGTTCAATGCATCGATTTTTTTATCGGCGGACTGCCATATATCGATTGCTTCGCGCATATAGGAAATGCGGTGAAATTGTATAAAAAAATGGATCATCGTATCGATGTCGTCCGGGTGGTTTTGTCCCTGAAGAAAACCTTCTCTTGCTGCTTGTTTGTCGGGTGGAAATTGAAATAAAGCCGTTCTAGCTTTGCTATCGCCGCTGATGATTTCGAGGGCTTCCAAATAAGCTAGGTAATCCGCCTCGGCATGATTGTAGGAATATTGAGTCAAGTAAAAAACCGCATCTTTTTGCGCTTTGGCCCAGAGACCTTCTCCTCTCACATAAGAACGAACTCCCTCAAAGACATTGCCGTTCCAGTAAATCATGCCGACTAGGGATGCCGAAATAAGTCCGAATAGGCCGATAATGAAAACGACTTTTTTTCTAGTCGACCATCCATGCGCTCTTAAGTCGTAAACTTTATTGGTTGCCATAATTTTCAGGAAAAAGTTGCAAAGTATCTAACGGCTGGAGTGATATTTTCAAAATGACGTGGATTTGATAAATAAGTGCAATGCATTTCGGACCTATGGTGCGTAGCTAATTCGTTAGACTATTCAGCCAGAGTAAATTGCTAAAGGATATTAATGACCCATAGAATTTAAGTGTTGAATAAAGCTAAAAAATCAATTGAGCATTCTTAATCCCGATTGACCTGAGTCTTGTCGAAAGGGTGATCGGGATTAAGACTACTCAGCCAATGGAGGCGATTGGAGATCGCTCTTGTTTCGACAAAGCTCTCCTGAGCGCAGCCGAAGAGCTAAGCAATAACGAATTCCAAGCGCTCCAACTGATTTTTTTAGGATAGAGCGCTTTAGGAACGAATAGGAAATAACTTATTCAAATTTCGCAAGGGGTTCGGCGACACGATTAACATGTGTCGGCGGTGTTTTGTCGGGCGATTTACCGAGCTTCCTTAAAATTAAGTGCGAAAGGTATCAATTATTTCATGGCTATTATGACGCGATGCCCATCTGAACAAGCCGCAAGCATTTTGATTTTAGTCAGGGTCTATCAGCGTGATCCGTGAAGAGAGTGTTTGATCCTAACATGAGCGAAAGATTTACTTCTGTCACCAATTTTTCATAGAAACGACGCGAAATTGAAATATTTCTTATTTATCTTAATCGATAAGTAAAGCATTTGCAGCCAACATTATGAAATTAATCGACACACAGATAAGAGTTAGTCCTACACGCCGACTGGATTGTTTTGTCACACACGATCAGGCTTTGATCGAACAAGCGCAGCGTCTTCGATTTCAGGTTTTCGCCAAGGAAATGGGGGCGAGACTCAAAACCGACAAAGAAGGCTTAGATTATGACGAAATCGACCATTTTTGCGATCATCTGGTCGTAGTCGATACGACTAATGAAAAAATTGTAGGCTATACACGCTTACTAAATCAAGAACAAGCCCGCAAATTGGGATATTTTTATTCGCAAAAAGAATTTAATCTGGACCGAGTGCTGGCTTTACCTGGGCGCTTTCTCGAAATAGGGCGTACCTGCGTCGACCCGAAATACCGGGGCAGTGCGGTATTAACCACGCTCTGGTCGGCGTTAGTAAACTATGCGCAGTTAGGCGATTACCATTATTTGATCGGGTGCGCGAGTATTTCGCCCGGGCCGAGCGGTTATGCGGTCGATGCGGTTTACCGAGCGATCGATTCAAAAAACAAGGCTTCAGACGCGTTGTCGGTAGTGCCCTTAATCGAAGTGCCTGAACATTTACGCTGCGAACGCGACGAGTCGGGGATTCCGCCTTTATTGAAAGCATATTTACGCTTCGGCGTGCAAATTTGCGGTCGCCCGTTTTGGGACGAAGATTTCAACGTCATGGATTTGTTTATCCTGTTGCCGTTGGCGCAACTGGAAGACCGCTATTCGAAACATTATTTAAAACCCCATTTATTTACCGATGATCGCAGCTTTTCGCCAGCTTTATAAAGTAAAACTGATTTTGTTACTGTTCTTATCCGGTTTCTTGATCGTTCTCGGCGTGTTTCCGGTTATTAACCGATCAAGCCGGCCGATTAAAGCTCGCGAAAGGATCAACCGGATCAAACTGGGTTGGCTCAAAGTCTTCAAGCGGGTCTTAAACCTCGAAGTCATTATCGAAGGACGGGCAGCCGATGGGCCGGTTTTAGTCGTTAGTAATCATGTATCCTGGCTCGATATCATCGCTTTGGGTCAACATTTACCGGGATATTTTGTCGCCAAAAACGATATTCTCGATTGGCCCGTCATCGGTTATTTGTCGAAAGAGGCCGGGACAATCTTCGTTCGGCGAGGAGATAAGAAGGAGATTCATACCACGTCCGAACAAATGAGTTGGTTATTAAAACAAAACAGCAAGGTCTTTGCATTCCCGGAAGGTACTACTTCGGATGGATCACAAGTTTTGCCGTTTCATTCGTCTTTGCTGCAGCCGGCTTTGCTGACGCGTTCGGCGATCCAACCTGTAGCTATCCGGTACGAAGGGGAGGCAAAGTTTTTAGCTCCATTCATCGGCCATGACGAATTTATACCGCATTTGTTGAAAATGCTGAAACTCGGAAAGATAGAGGTCCGCGTCAAAATATTGCCCGTTCTCGAAATGACCGATAAAAACCGGGCATCTTTAAGTTATGAAGCGCACGCAGGTATCAGCGAAGCGCTTCGTGCCGAACCGATTATTTCCCAGGTTCCAGAATCGCTTCCAATTTCTCGCAAACGGTTTTCAAGATTTTGATCCGCGCATAGCGTTTGTCGTTCGCTTCGACCATTAGCCAAGGAGCGGCGCGGGTGCTTGTTCGTGCTATCATTTCGTTGACCGCGATTTTATAATCATCCCATTTTTCCCGGTTACGGTAATCGTCCTCGGTGATTTTATGTTTTTTGTAACTGATTTGCTCGCGGGCTTTGAAACGCTTAAGTTGCTCGTCTTTATCGATGTGCAGCCAAAACTTCAATAAGAGAATGCCATGTTCGATCAATGCTTCCTCGAAATTGACGATTTCTGAATAGCTGCGCATCCATTCCTTGTCAGTTGCAAAGCCTTCCACGCGTTCGACCAAAACACGCCCATACCAGCTTCTGTCGTAAATAGTGACCTTACCCGCTCTAGGAATATGCCGCCAGAATCGCCATAGATAATGATGCGCGGCTTCCTCGTCAGTCGGCGCGGCGGTTTGAATAACGCGGTAGCTTCTCGCGTCGATTGCCGATGTAATGCGCCGAATGGCTCCCCCCTTGCCGCCGGCGTCCCAGCCTTCGAAAACCAGGATTGTTGAACGCTTTTGTTCTCGTGCCATTCTGACTAATTTATTCAATTTACCCTGGTAGTGCAGCAATTGATCGCTGTAGTCTTTTTTGTCGAGTTCGAGCGATAAATCCAACGTGTCCAGTAAGCTTTGCTGGTTGATATTGACGAAAGAGATGCCGTTTATGTTTTCCGATTTTCCATTTCGGCTGTCGATATGTTGACGGATTCTATGCAAAACATGCTGTCCAACTGTCAAGCTGCTGTAACGAATATCGGTTCCTTCGACAACTAGCCAAGGCGAGATTCCTGTGCTGGTTGTTGTCAATACATTTTCGGCGATTTCTACGAACTCATCATACAGTTTCAAGTGCTTTTTATCTCGCTCGGTAACTTGCCAACTGGTTTCCGGATCTTTTTCAAGTTCTTTGAGACGTTTTTTTTGAGTTTCTTTTTTCAAATGCAGCCAACATTTAATGATTAGCGCGCCGTCGTCTATCAGTAACTGTTCCATTTCGTTGATGTGCTTGAGTTCCACCGATAATTGACTGTCATCAATGTCTCCGTAGACTCGGTGCGATATCGGGTCGCTATACCAAGATCCGACATAGATGCCTATTCTTCCCTTAGGCGGCAGAGAACGCCAATAGCGCCAATATTTAGGACGCTCTTTTTCCTCATCGCTGGGTTCGTCGAAGGCGAAAGTTTCCATGTAGCGCGCATCCAGCCATTCGTTCAGTAAATTAATGACTTGACCCTTGCCGCCGCCGCCTACCCCGGAAATAAGAATAATGACAGGAAAATCGCAAGCGCCGAGTTCTTGTTGCAGCAGCAGCAACTGGGTTCTGAGTTCCGGAATTTGTTCGTTGTATTCTGATTTTTTTAGGGTATGCCCCAGCTCGGCAATTTCAAACATGGATGAGTCTCATATCGGAGTTAGATTTTTATATTATGCGCCAATCTAAGGAGTCGCGGCATTTTAGAACTACTATAGTTCATATCGATACTATCGTTAAAGCTTGTTCTCACCAGCAATTCCCAGTTTGAGCATTCTCGCTGGATTTAGGGGGTGGGGTATCCCTGTCGAGGAACGCCGTGAACTCATCCATGGGGGCTTGACGGCAGCTAAGCGCCAAGGATGGCGTGTATTAGGGCACCAACAGTAGGCGCTTTAGGCGATGCAGGGCAGAAAAATGCTCCTGCATTTTCTGCATTCATTACATCCATGTAACTCAGCAATTGCCGAGGAGCAAAAATCGGCCCCTGCTGCCGACATCCTCGCCAAGCATAACCCACACCCTGTTTGATCCCCAAATTGGGAATTGCTGTTGTTCTCACTGCGGTGCCCCAAAGACTGGAATGATAATGTATAATTCCCCCAAAATATCGGAGTTAATTCATGTCTCAAACCGACGATTCAAAACAGGCCTGTGCCGACACCTTTAACCATGATCATAAAGCCTGTAAGCTGGAGGCCTTGGAGAAAGCGGAAAAACTATGTTTGGAAAGAGGGGCCCAATTGACGCCGATACGCCATAAGGTTCTTGAGTTGATTTGGGACAGTCACGAGGCTGTTAAGGCTTATGATTTATTGGACCGCATCAAGCCGTTCAACGATTCGGCAAAACCGGCGACCGTTTATCGCGCGTTGGATTTTTTGATCGAACAGAAATTAATTCACCGCGTCGAAAGCATGAATGCATTTATCGGCTGCAATCATGTTGAAGGCAAGCACGATTTATTGCTGTTGATCTGCGAAGGTTGCCGGCAGATCGAAGAGAGGCCGGCGACACCGGTCATGGACAGTTTGGCGAATGAACTGAAGCAAGCAGGATTTACCGCACGACGTAAAACGCTTGAAATTCACGGCATCTGCAAGCATTGCGCCGATGGTGCAGTATAATAGCCGTTAGGATCGCTGCCATGACTTGTAATCCCCACCATTTGATCAACGCTTATTGGCGATTACGGAATAACACGGAAAATGTTGTTTTGGCGACGATTATAGAAACCCTTGGTTCAACTTATCAAAAAGCCGGTGCCAGAATGCTGATTGCCGACAATGGCGAGTTAAACGGCCTTTTGGGAGGCGGTTGTTTTGAGCGAGATTTGGTCGAACAGGCACATACGGTTTTCGAAACCGAAAATCCTAAAACGCTATTCTACGATATGCGTTCTCCCGACGATGCGGTTTGGGGCCTCGGTTTGGGTTGCAATGGGGCAGTAAGGGTATTGTTGCAATTATTGAAAGCCGACAATGATTTTCACCCGCTGAACCGAATTGTAGAGGTATCCGAAAGTCATACGGCCGGTATTTTGGCGACCGTTTATGAATCCGACCATCCCGATTATTCAATCGGCGATAGTTTTTTTCTGGCTGAGTTCGAATTAGACGACCTTAGCCAAAAGGGCAATACTCCCGTATCGATCACCAAGGCGGCCAAACAAACTTGGAGGCGGCGCAAACCCACTCTAGATACCTGTTTGATCGACCGTCATGCTGTTAAATTGTTTTTCGACTTAATGCGTCCGTCAGCGCAACTGCTGGTGCTGGGAGCAGGAGTCGATGCGCTTCCGGTCGTGCAATTCGCCAAAGCACTTGGTTGGCGTGTCACGATCGTCGATCATCGGCCAGGTTATATTAAACCCGAACGATTTCCAAATATCGATGCTTTACTCCATTCGATGCCCGAAGATTTGCACGAGCGTTTGCCATTGGATCGATTCGATGCACTCGTGTTGATGACTCATAGTATCGAATATGATGAACGCTATTTAAGAATCATAGCGGCTAGCCGAATCCCTTTCATTGGTTTGCTTGGCCCTGTTCACCGCAGAGATAGACTCCTCGATAGTTTAGGCGGGGACGCACCGAATATTGCCGCCAAGGTATTCGGTCCGGTCGGTTTGGACATCGGCGCCGAGACGCCCGAGGAAATTGCCTTGTCGATCATGGCCGGCATTCACGCCGCGTTGAAGGGACGAGATGGCGGACAACTCGGTATTAAAGATTGTCATCCCCAATGAGTCTTGATTTTGAGAATGTATATGCAGTAATTTTAGCCGCCGGCGCATCCCGCCGACTGGGTAGCCCTAAGCAACTCCTCGAATGGCGCGGCCGAACCTTACTCGGCAATACAATCGAAAACGCTCGTTCATTACTGAATGAGCGTGTCATTGTGGTTCTGGGATCGCAAGCCGAGACGATACAAGAAAAGGTTGATTTGGGCGAGGTTATCGCAGTTGTTAACCCGAACTGGCAAACAGGTATTGCTTCGTCGATTCGAGCCGGCATCAACACTCTGCCGACAAGCGCCGACGGGTTATTAATGTTATTATCCGATCAACCTTTGGTCGGTTACAGAGCGATGCAGAACTTATTGACACAGTGGCAAATTGAACCGTCTCGTATTGCCGCAAGTCAGTATCATGATACGGTCGGCGTTCCGGCGCTATTTCCGTCGGCTTTTTTCGGTGAGTTGCGCTCCCTCCGGGGCGACCGAGGCGCGAAGAGCCTGTTGTTGCAATTTGAAGATAAACTTCAGAAAATTCCTTTACCCGAAGCGGAACTCGATATCGATACCAGGGAAGATTTCGACCACCTAAGCGGCCATTACGATGCCGGGGAGTGAACGATGACGACCTTGATGATCAACGGTAAGCAATACGAGTTAGACGCCGAGGACGATATGCCCTTGTTGTGGGCTATACGCGATATCGCCGGTTTAACCGGAACCAAATTCGGTTGCGGTATCGGGATGTGCGGCGCCTGTTCCATCCATCTCGATGGCGAGCTGGTTCGATCTTGCATGATGCCGTTCGGTGCGGCCAAAGATAAAGCAATCACAACCATCGAAGGATTGGCATCGGAAGACGGTCTGCATCCTGTGCAACAAGCCTGGATAGATAAAGATGTATCGCAATGCGGGTACTGCCAGCCCGGCCAGATCATGGCGGCTGCCGCTTTGCTGCGGGAGAATCCGAATCCGAGCGAAGATGAAATCCGGACAAAAATGACCAACTATTGCCGTTGCGGAACCTATCTGCAAATATTCGAAGCGGTCAAACAAGCGGCGCAACATCAAGGAGAGCAGTCATGAGCACTTTATCGAATCTGTCGATGACGCGCCGGCAATTTCTCGGGGCAGCCGCGGCCGGTGCCGGCGTATTCGTGTTAGGGATATCCTTGCCCGGTTGCGCCAAGGTTGACGAACAAGGCGAAGGCGTGATCAATGCCTTCATCGGAATCGATGAAAATGGCGTCGTGACTTTTCAAAATCCTTTCATCGAAATGGGGCAGGGGACCTACACCTCGATACCGGCCATCATGGCCGAAGAGCTGGATGCCGACATGGCGATGCTCAAGGTCGTGCAGGCACCGCATGGGCCGGAATACCGAATCATGTTCAACAATACGACGCGCTTTACCGGCGGCAGTTTCAGCGTACGTTCGTCTTATATGACCATGCGAAAAGCCGGTGCGACCGCTCGGGCGATGCTGATCGAAGCCGCCGCAGGCACCTGGAGCGTAGCTCCCGGCGAATGTACGACAGAGCCGGGCGTCGTTATTCATCGCGAGAGCGGAAAAAAATTGACATACGGCGAATTGGCGCCCTTGGCGGCTAAACTGGATATACCCGCAGACGTGCCGTTAAAAGACGATGCTTCTTTCCGGCTGATCGGTAAACCGGTCAAGCGAACCGATAATCGGGTTAAAGCCACCGGAGAAGCCGAGTTCGGTATCGATATCAAGGCTGATGGACTGCTGTATGCCGCGGTCAAACAATCGCCGGTATTCGGCGGTTCGGTCCAATCCTACGACCAAGACGCAGTGCTCAAAATGCCAGGCGTCGTTGCGGTCGAGGAGATACCGAACGGTGTCGCCGTGATTGCCGATCAATATTGGCGAGCCAAAAAGGCTTTAGAACAATTACCGGTGACTTTCGATGAAGGCGATAATGCCGATTTCTCATCGAAATCGTATTTGGAAAAACTTAAAGCCGCGTTGAACGAATCGGGAGTCAGGGTCGAAGATATCGGCGATGCAGGAAAAGCCTTGTCCGAAGCGGCCAACACTATCGAGGCGGTCTATCATGCGCCGTTTCTTGCGCATCAAACGATGGAGCCGATGAACTGCACCGCACTGGTTACGAAGGATCATTGCAAGGTTTGGGCGCCGAATCAAGGCGCCGATTTCGTCGCCAAGGTCGCAGCCGAAATTACCGACCTAAAATTGGATGCTATCGAAGTGATCACGCCTTTCCTCGGCGGCGGTTTCGGACGGCGCTTCATCATGGATTATACGGCGCAGGCGGTAACGCTGGCCAAGAAACATCTGGGCAGACCGATCAAAGTTATTTGGACGCGCGAAGAAGATACGCAACACGACCATTACCGCCCGATGACCGCAGCTAAATACCGGGCTGGCTTTGATGCCCAAGGTAATCCGCTCGCAATTCAAATTACAACGGCGGGCGAAGGGCCATCGGGCCGGCTCAATCCCGAGTTTCTGAAAGACCCTACTATCGACGAGAGCATCTTCGAAGGCGGTCCGCATCAGCCTTATGGAATACCGAATAAGCGCGCCGATGTGGTCAGTGTGCCGGTTAAGCCGTTGCCGATCGGCTACTGGCGCTCGGTCGGGAATTCGCAGAACGCCTTCTTCAAAGAGTCGTTCATCGATGAAATGGCCCATGCGGCAGGTGCCGACCCGGTCGAATTTCGCCGTAACTTGTTAACCGAACAACCGCGATTCAAAAAAGTGCTCGATACCGCCGCCGGCATGGCAGACTGGAAATCCGAGGCATGGCAAGACGAAAACGGTATCAAACATGCAATGGGCGTTGCATTGCATGAATCGTTCGGTAGCATCGTCGCACAGGTGGCCGAAGTGGCGCTTGACGATGGTGAGATCCAGGTTGTCCGTGTCTGGTGTGCGGTCGATTGCGGTTTCGCGGTGAATCCGGCCATCGTTAAAATGCAAATGGAAAGCGGTATTGTTTACGGCTTGTCGGCAGCTTGGAGCGAGGAAATAACTTTCGAGAAAGGCCGCGTGATGCAAAGCAATTTTCACGACTATCCGATCTTGCGGCCTGATCAAATGCCAGATGTCGAAGTCGAAATTATCAACAGCGGCGAGCCGCTCGGCGGTATCGGAGAACCCGGCACCCCGCCTATCGCCCCGGCGGTCTGTAATGCCCTGTTTAAATTGACAGGGCAACGGGTAAGGAGTTTACCTTTTTCGCAATATACTTTTTGAACGCCGCAGGGGGCATACCCAAAAAGCAAAACCAGGTTCCGATAAAATAGTCGGCGTATCTTGAAGAGCGTTCTCCGCATTTTTTTATCGTTCCCACGCCGGAGCGCTCAGCTTTATACATAAGTCAAAAATAACCCTTTTGCAACCTTAACCAATGAGACCTCGATACCATTTATTGTTACTTAACACTTTCGAGATTGCGATCAGGGGATCGCTCCCATAGAGCGTCCGCCGCTCTCTGTGGGAGCGACGCCTTCGCCGCGACTATCGAAGCCAGTAACGCTCAAACACCAATAGCCTTTCCGGACAACACAACCATTTAGCGCTCGGTCGCTACTTTTTGCACAATTAGATATATTTATACTTATGTATAAAGACGAGCGCCGGAGCGTGGGAACGATAGGGGGCGAATAATTACCTTTATTATTGAATAACTTCTACTCCTCGCCAGAAAGCGACGTGGTTTTTAATGTTTAACGCTTCCGGTTTTGGATCGGGATAAAACCAGGCAGCGTCGCGATTAATCGCATCGTTTACGCAGAGATCGTAATAGCTGGCTTTACCTTTCCATGTACAGAAGGTGTTCGTGCTGCTTTCTTTTAGGAATTGGGCTTTGACCGAATCGGCAGGAAAATAATGATTGCCCTCGACCATTACTGTGTCATCGCTTTCGGCAATGATGACATCGTTCCAGATAGCTTTCATGATTTTGCTCCTTGTTGTGTTTATTTATTAGGTTTTTAAACGGCTTCAAGAAAGTAAACACTGAAAAGATGCTGGTTATCAGACCATGTTTTGATCAATCTGAAACCGCTGGCATTAGCCAGGGTAATGAATTCATCAGGACTGTATTTGTAGGAATTCTCGGTATGAATGTATTCGCCGTTTATGAAGCGGAAGTCTTGGCCTGAAATACTAACCTGCTGATCTTCGCTACTGACCAGGTGCATTTCAATACGACCTCGCTGATCGTTGTAATAAGCACGATGTTCGAAGCAGTCGAAGTTAAAATTGCCTTCTAGTTCATTATTGATACGGGTGAGCAGGTTGAGATTGAACTCTGCGGTGATGCCGGCAGCATCATTGTAGGCTGCATTCAAGACGGAAGGATCCTTTTTGCGATCAAGCCCGACAAGTAAACCACCACCATTGCCGGTTAGCCGGTGTATACCGGTCAGAAAATGCTGAACTTCTAGCGGGTCAAAATTACCCAAACTAGATCCCGGAATGAATACGACACGCCTGCCATGCGGAATACCATGAGGTAATAGCATCCGTTGAGTAAAATCGAGGCAGGCAGGATAAATCGGTAACCAGGGATACTTATGACTTAAACCGTAGGCCGATTGCTTGAGAAACTCACGGGAAATATCCATCGGTACATAGGCGGAAGGAAGCAGACTTTCCAGCAGTAATTGTACTTTCTCGCAACTTCCGCTTCCGGGTTCGATCAATACCGATCCCGGCTCAATAAGACGGCTAATTTCATCCGCGTAAGTTGTTAACAAGTCACGTTCAACATTAGGGATGTAATATTCCGGCTGTTCCAGGATTGCTTCAAACAATTGAGATCCGATTTCATCATAAAAAAACTTAGGCGGTATTTGTTTTTGTCTGCGGGATAGACCTTTAAGAACTGCTTCACGAAAGGTTTCCTGTTCGGGTTCAAAATCGTGGAAACTAACTTTTTGGCTTAATATATTCATAGGTCGTCCGCTAAACGGATGCCGGAAAATTGCCAGCGATCATGTGGGTAGAAAAAATTGCGATATGTTGGACGGATATGATCTTCTGGTGTAACACAGGATCCACCTCGCAAGACCCATTGGTTGCACATGAATTTACCGTTGTATTCACCCATGCTGCCTTCGAGCGGTTTAAAGCGAGGATAAGCCAGATAGGGGGATGCGGTCCACTCCCATAACGAACCGTAAAATTGACCTTTGCCTGCTTGCGGGTGAAAAATGCCGCTTTCACTAAAATGGCCAGTTACAGGTATTTCCAGCAACTTTGTTTCAATTTCGGCTTCCGATGGCAGCCGTTTGCCTGCCCATCGTGCATATGCGTCTGCTTCGTAATAACTGATATGAGAAACAGGGGCGGACGGGTTCATAGTCTCAAGTCCATGAAGGGTAAATTCAAGCCATAAACCATCATGGTTTTCCCAATAAAGCGGAGATTTCCATTGGGTATTCTGGATGTGGCTCCAGCCATCGGATAACCACAACTCAGATTTGGAGTAGCCTCCGTCTTCCATGAAGTCGAGAAATTCGTTGTTTGTGACCAGTCGAGAACTTAAACGGTGCGGTTCTAACCAAACTTGGTGACAAGGCTTCTCGTTATCAAAGGTAAAGTCATCATTATTATCTGTTCCTATCTTTACCACGCCGCTTGGCCTTTGTTCCCAATCCAATTTTTCGGTCATTTTAATAGTCGGTTGGGAGCGCTCCAGATAACGCGGTTTTAAGGGATTATTCCAAAAATTGTGCTTGATATCCATGAACAGCAATTCCTGGTGCTGCTGTTCGTGGTGTAAGCCCAGAGTTAGACGAAAAGCAGCTTGTTTCCACTGGGATTCGTCGAGGTTGTCTATAAAATCAACGATGCGCTTATCAATTTCAGAACGGTAATGAAACACTTGTTCAATCGTCGGACGTGACAATAAGCCGCGTTTCGCCCGGGCATGAATAGCGCCAACCGTTTGATAATAAGAGTTAAATAAATAAGAGTATTGGGGGTCGATAGGGCGATATTCCGACTCGAATGCTTCCAATAGAAAGGTTTCAAAGAACCAGGTCACATGAGCTAAATGCCATTTTGGCGGACTAATCTCAATGCCGCTTTGAATTTGATAATCATCGGCCATTAACGGCGCACAAATTTGAAGACTGATATTGCGGACACGAATGTAGTCTGCGATTAATTTTTGCCGCGAAATTTCCGCTGTAGCCTGGTGATTTTTTTTTAATGAAGATGGCATTTGGAATCAGTTAATAGTGTAAGTAATTACAATCGATAAGAACAGTCAAAGCCGTTACTTCATGAGCTAATGTACTGCTCGATCTTTTTTTGTCAACCAGCAGTGTATGCGACAGTGTTTAAATTCAAAAAAGAAAAAGGGGGCAGGTTAGAAAAAGAAGAAAAAGGGGTCAGAGGTATCCCCACAAAACGCTCGTTCCCATGCTCTGCGCTCGCCGTTACATAAGTCGTAGATACCGTCTTGCCAGCTTGGCGAATGTGACCTCGATACCCTTTATTGTTGATTAACGTACCTGGCTTCGAAATCGCGACGAAGGCGTCGCTCCCGAATGCTCTGTGGGAGCGATCCCCAGATCGCGATTTCGAAGCCACTGATGTTCAATATCCGCAGATTTATCAAACAACACCGTTCCCAGGTATACGATGACCTTTGTTTAGCAAGTGTACCGATATTTGTGTATAACGATGAGCGCAGAGCGTAGGAACGATGAAAAAAATCAATATATCTATCAATTTTCAGCCATAGTAAATTGTTTTATTTGGCTATTTCGTGGGGATACCTCAGGGTCAGGTTAGATTATTAATCTAACCTGACCTCTTTTTTGGATGCTTGTTGCGAGTAGTTATTAGGTTTAACTCTGGCGGAAGGTTCCGTTTCAAGACAAGCAACAATTCTTGAGTTTTTTGCCGCTGCCGCACGGACAAGGGGCGTTGCGGCCGATTTTCGGTTTAGAGGAGGGCTGCCCCAACGTTTTTTTCTCCTCTAATTCGGCTTCTATGTCATCGATGACATGCTGCAAGTTTTCAACCGAGAAGGGGAGCATTTCGAACAGTCGGGCAAATAGATGGTCATCGGTCGGTTCTATGCCTTCCTCGATGATTTGAGCTTTGGTTTGTTCGATATTCGGAAACTTTGAAAAATCGCGGGTGATCAACACTTCAAACAGGCGCGCGTTTCGTGCAATATCGTCCCAATAAGCGTCGGCATTAGCGGTATCGCCTTCATCGCCTAACCAAAACTCCTTGCAGAGCGCTAATCCGGTCCAAAAACCGATACACCACTGTTGGACCCAATCGAATTGTTTTCCTTTGAGATTTTCAATATCGAATGGAAACTTAAGTTGCCCTGAGACTCGCAATTGTACGTAAGCGTCGTATACATCGAATGCAGCCGACATTAGGTTTTCGATGTGCTTCAGCTCGAAATCGGGCGTACGATGGTAAAAAAGGGAGTTTTCCCATTGTTCGGGTAGGATCGATGGAGGTGTGATGGCCATTGCATAAAAAAATCCGTGCAGTTCGAAGAGATTGAAATGATCGGCTTCCGGTACGATGCCGTTTAATTCATCGATTAATTTAGCGAGTAACTTGGGTTTGATCATTTTTGTTTGATGCGGATTTTGAGTCGGGTGTCTTATACCCTTAGCTGGTCGAATTCGGTGCCGGGTCCTCAGACAGGAACTTCGGTGCCGAGTTTTGGTCACCGTAGAGTAAAGGCTTGACTCATGCTTAAGATGTGTCGCTTAATCATGCAAGGAAATATCAATTATTTTTAATTGAAATGCTTCCATTTTACCCAAGCGGCACAAGCAATTCCGACCAATATGTAGGTGTAGCTATATACGAAAACATATAAGCCTGTGGGGTTATGAGTAGCGGCATCGCGAAGACTCGGTGTTACCAACCAAGTCCACAAAACGGCAGGTATCAAATAGAACAAAAAGCCCAAACCTGCCGTTTTTAAAGGATTGCGACCCTTAGCTTCGGCGTCTCGATAATACCAATAGGCAATTGCTAACGCGACAATAGTGCCAATCATAAACCTTCCTCTCTTTAATGCAGAATGATGGATATGCTTACTCCATTCATGCTGAAAAATCGTTCGCCCTAAGTTTATGGCGACGGAGTTGCCTTTCGACGAACCCCACGCCCCTAAATGTAAACGTTTTTTCGCTCAGATGCTCCCTTTTGATCGAAAAACCGTCTAAGAATAAAAGGTATGGGATGTGTCTATCGAGGAACGCCGTGAACCCATCACCTAAATTTGCCATGATTTTAAATCATTGCCAATGACCTATGGAATTTAGATGCTGGGTAAACTCATCCATGGGGGCTTGACGGCAGTGATCCCTGCTGCCGACATCCTCTCTAGCCACACACCATACCTTAACAAAGTTAGCTATTTTTTGAGTATAAAGGGAGTACAATTAAACTCCAAGAACTGAAACTCAGTGATGCACCCAGTCTGCGCCTAATGTGCCGATTAAACTTTCCGAATAACCCGATTGGCTTAATTCGGCAAGCATGGCTTCAGTTTTCTCAAGCTTCACTTCCAGTTTCGAATATTCGGATGAATCGCTGTTTTCTGTTTCGTTTAAGCGTTCTGTAATTATGTCGCGATGACGTTGCCATAAGGCCAAATCACGCTGGTGCTTGATGGAGAGTCGCTCACGATACCAATCGCTAGCCAGTAGCGATTCTCGTGTAAATAAATCTCGAATCGCCGAGTTGTCGATAGTTTTGCCTTCAAAGTGTCCATAAGCCATGACATGTAATAGGGCTTTAAGAGGTGGGCAGGCATCGTTTATCGTGCCGTCCTGAAAATAAATTAGAGCCACCCGTTGTTGCGTTTCATAGACGTTATCGATGCCGTCGACAAAAGCGGCAAGATCTTGGGTTTCAGGTTTTAGCATCGCTTCGTCAAAAACCGCTGTCGGATAATCGAAGACTTTACCGAAGTTGGTATGCACGAAACGCTCGGTTATTCGGTATCCTAGCCGGCTTGCGTATACGGTTCTGCCTTCGTATTCGAAATCTTCCAGTTTTTCGAGATGGCCGTTTTCGATCAGATAGCGCGCATCGCGTTCGGCGACAGGTAGACGCGACCAGATTTCCGGAATCAACAGACTGATGTCGTGATCGATTCTACGCTGAGTTCCGATGTAACCGGCCGCAGTCGAAAAGCCGTCGTAGCCGCATAAGATGAACGAGACCAGTGCAGTATTTAGATCGGCGGTCGTGCTCAAGGCATTGAACGGCCCTTTGGTCAATGCGCCTTCCGACCCGGCTCCCGTCGTGGAAGGAGATTTGCCGGTTAGACTGCATACAAAATCCATGAACAATTCCGGTAACTCTTGATAATGGATGGGGTTGTAAACAGCCAAAGGTCGGATGCCGGCGGCTAAATCTTGCGGATTGTTGCGGCGTCCGGGAAGAACCGCATTGACCGGAAAATGTACCGCTTGATCGGCATTGAGGCCTCTAGCCAGACGAGTCGAAATTTCAGCGATATAGCGCATTCTCGGATCGGCGATATCGGGCCGTACTTGCAGATAGCGTACATTTTGGCTGGGCTTTCCGTCGACCAATCTCGGATGTGCCGATGAGACGAAAAACTCATCTTCCTGACCTTCGGCGGCTCGCTCGATCAATTTACACATCGGCTCGCTGAATTCTTCGAAGTGAATGATATCTTCAATTAGATCGCGTGCATCTTGCGTTGTTAAGGGTTGGAAGTTGGAGATGAAATTATTGCCTCCCGATAAATCACGCTCAGTTTGTAAATCGCTGCCTCGATGGATGGCATCGTCGGGGCGCTGGAAAAAACTTTGCTCGCAATTGTCGACTAATTTTACGGAAGGATTTCGATAATCGGGGTCGAGCCCCGTGAGTCGTTTAGAAGGCACTACCGTCGACGCACTGATGTCGTCTTCCATCTGAACTTTAGCCGAAGCGATAAAATCTTGGCGGAGTTTGAAAACACGCCAGGCACCGTTCGAATCGAAGCCAACTCGAAGGTAACTGGCGATTAGTTTGCGCCCTTGGTATTTCAGTTCATTGCCGGGGTAGCTATTGACCACGTCCACTGAAAAATGATCGCGCCAATCATCACCCCATTCCTCGTGGTAAAAGCGTTTAATAATCAGCACAATTGCCCAAATATGCTGAGGAATTTGCTCCAGCCATTCGTTATAAGCATCGGAATAGTCGGTGAACGAAGGCGTTAATAGCTTGATGACCGAACCTAGGGTACGTTGATTGCTGAGCAGATTGCGTTGATCGCTGCCGTGTCGGTCCGGGTCGCGGAAACGGGTCGAATAATCGTGTTTAAAAATGGACTCGACGATATCCATGTCTTTTTCGAAGTCTTCGACAAAAATAGTGCCCGAAATGACCGCGCCGGCTATGGATTTGGAAATTTCCGATTTACCGCCGCCGGAAACCGTGCTGGGTTTATGGCAGAATGTTCCTTCCGCTAAAGTGCCCACCAAACGCCAACTCGGGGCGTGAGGATGGCGTTCCATATGGACTTTGAAACCGTTTGGATAGATGTACGTGTGTTTGGCAAGCAACTTGAGGGATTGCGGGCGACCATTTTGCAGCCAACTGATTTGTTGCTGCTGCACATTGATCTCGGCTGCTGCCGGAATGTATATGATCTCCGGAAAATTGTTGTCGACGGCGTAACCTTCATTCTTTCTGTCAATCATCGGTGATAATTGTTCGCATAACTTATCGAACGAATAGCGTCTATCGAGATCGCTGCCATGCGGTAGATAAATGTCGCCAAGGTTCATTCTGGGGAATGCCAATGCGCCGCCGGCATGTTCTTCCTCGCAGTCGCCGAAGAGATTAGCCGAATAGCTAATTTGAGATTTGATCTCTTTTTTGCTGTAACCGAAATAATTGTCGGCGATTAAGGTGACGACGACGCCTTGCATATTGCGACAAACCAATTTAAACGGTTTGCCGTCGTTGTAAAGTTCGTCTTCATGCTGCCAGAACATACCGTCCTTGCGTTGGCGTTCGCTTGCATCATCATAATGGGGAAGGCCGATATCTTTTTTCCGGCAATGCACCAAATGCGGGGCTAGAATAATGCAACCGGTATGTCCGGTCCAATGTTCGATATCGAGTGCCGCATCGTTCTCCGGCAAGAAAGGATCGCCGGCATTGCCGAAGATCGATTCGACGAAATCCAAGTTAGCGACCAATCCGCCCGGTGCGAAAAAACGGGTTTCCATGGTTTTAACTGGGCTTATCGGTTCGATTGCTGGACGAACGATCGGTCTCAATAATAACGAGACCCAAAGCGTGGCCGGCTTATTTTGTAGGCTTGTGAAAGGCAGGCGAAGTAGATCGCTTGGTGGAGTCAACGCATGTTGTAATAACGCGGCATAGGCGTTTACCGGTACTTCGCTTTTATCTCCCGGCACGGGAAGTCCGCCTGCAACTATATGAAAGACCCCTTTAGTTGTCCGTCGATCGTTTTGTGGATTATGCAAGACGCCTTGTAAAACACGATAGGAGTCGACATAAGCGGAGTGAAACTCGTTATGATGATAAGGCAGCGATAATTCCCGGGCTTGTCCTTTTCGCTCGAGAATAAATGTTTCTCCGGGTAATTGAACTGAAACGTCGACGTTATTTTCGAGGAGGTAAGCGTTTAAAAAGTCTTGTATTCGTTGATCCGCTGGGCAACGGTAATTGGCTAATAGACGGCGTTGCTGCGAATAATTCTTTAATAAGCTATCTGCGATTTTTAGATATTGCCGATCGCCTTCGGCTTCACAAGTGGGTTGATTAAGTGCGGCTAGTTTAAGATTGATATGCTGTAGCCCTTCGTGTTCTTCGGTGCTACTCGGACTATTTTGGATGGGTGCGGCTGATAAGATCATGGTAGGCTCCGGCAAGGTTTCAGACTGGCTGTGTTCGAGGCGGCACGATTTAATCTCGAGTGCTGACGGTTTGGATAAAAATTAATAAACCGTTTAGCTTTTCGACGAATCCGATAAGACTGGAAGTCAATCGTTTCCTAAATTAAGTTTCGGCCGTGTCGAGTATTTGAAGAATAGGTTATACGATTATTGAAAAATAAAAAAGAATTGAATCGATGTCGATTTTGCCTAAATTAATTAGGCAAGAACATTTATTACCAAATCCTAAGCCAAGTCGAAGCATTAAAGGTCTACAACACTTTCACCGGCTTGCTGAAGCCTTAAATTACCCTTTACCCGACAGGTCTCTCCTAAGCGCAGCCGAAGGGGGCTCAGGTCGAACGGTAGTTTGAGGTTCTCAACTGCTCTTTTTTTTTAGGTATAATGATAAACAGATAATTAACACACTACTTAGTAGGTATACTAGTGAATCAAACGTTAAAAGAAATATTAGCCGACCCGGAATTTAAAGAAGGCGATGCATGGTTTCGTCATGCATTCAAGGCACAGGATGTGTTGGTGAAAGAGAGCGATATCGGCAATACCTTGTTTGTGATTGAAAAGGGTAGCTTGCGGGTAACCGGACTGGTTGGCCTAGAGCAAAAAAAACAGCTTCAGGCCGGATTTTGCGATCTTAAGGAAGGCGATATTTTCGGCGAAAGTTGTCTTCATGAGATTCATAGGCGGACCGCAACCGTTACGGCGATTTCCGAAGGTTGTGCTTGGGAAATTGTCGGTGATAAATTAAATGAGTATTTTGAAAAGCATCCCGATCTCGGTTATTTGTTTTATAAGAAGCTATTCGTTATTTTGACTGAACGCATGAAAAGTGCGAATCATCGCATTGAAAATCTTTTGGCTTGGGGATTAAGAGCGCATGATATCGAGCGGCATTTGTAAAGTAATTATTCACACCCCCTATCGTTCCCACGCTCCGGCGTGGGAATGAAGACCGAGACGCTCTAGCGTCTCGTACCGCTGGAGCGGTACTCAGGCATTCCCACGCAGAGCACTCATCGTTATACATAAATTGTAGGGTACGCTGCGCGTACCAAAGCCGTGCCCTGGCGGTTCGGTTGGCACATGAATATCGCGGGGTTACCATGGTACGCACAGCGTACCCTACGCGGTTCGTCTAGCGTTAGGTGATCCGCTAATGT
Organism: Methylotuvimicrobium sp.; assembly: GCF_050611805.1. NCBI lineage: Bacteria > Pseudomonadati > Pseudomonadota > Gammaproteobacteria > Methylococcales > Methylococcaceae > Methylotuvimicrobium > Methylotuvimicrobium sp. The sequence goes on along the minus strand of NZ_JBNGHF010000020.1, from coordinate 52,890 downwards.
TAAGTGACAATAAAGGGTATCGAGGTCTCATTGGCTAAGATTGCAAAACGGTAATTTTTGACTTATGTATAACGATGAGCGCAGAGCGTGGGAACGATAATTTCCGGGGGAATGGATAGTTACTTTGTAAACGTTTTTTCGATTGAATTCATTACGGGGTAATTTATGGGTAAGTTATTGATAATGATAGGTGGTTTTTTATTGGTATTAGGCTTGCTCATTAGTTACGCGCCCGGATTGATCAGTTGGTTCGGTAATTTGCCGGGCGATATCAAAATCGTTGATGAGAAGCGATCTATATTTATTCCTATCACGTCGATGATAGTTGTCAGCCTTGTGTTGAGCCTTCTAATCAATCTGTTTTCATCGTTAAAATGATTTGTTTGTTTCTTAATCGTTGACTACTTCCACTATAAAATCAAAGCGTAACAAGCCAAAAAACAATACGCGACGACAGCCTAAGCAAAAAGTTCGTCGTTCCGTTAGATCCGCTAAGAAAAAAAACGTTACATTTCCGGATAGCTTCAAGCATAAATTAATCTTGGCGGTTATTGAATTGGCCGGTTTAAGCATTACGCTTGTATCAGCGATTATCGTGCTGCTAGGCTATTCGGCAGAACGCTTCAGTGGAACTCGATTTCTTACCAGTCTCTTGCCATTTGCTATAGGGGTACTGGTCTTAATTCTATTCGCTTCGTTTTTGTTCTTGTTTTGGTGGAAGCTTCGGCGCAGCTTACAAGGCAGGACCGTGATTTTAATGCCCGTGATTTCGGTAATGTTAGCGATCGGTTCCGGCATATGGGTCATGGATGATCGATTTGCGTTGGCTTTCAATCATTTCCGGATGCTGGTCGGCGGAAAACAAGAAGTACGAAGGGTGACGCTTGCGCATCAGGTTTATGCCGCGTATCGCCGTCAAGGGGTTGGTGCTATGCGGCAAATGGTGGCTCGAGGAGAAAAATACAGTCTCCTTGTTGAGGATGCCGCGGGGCGTTTCCAAATCGATCCCGATTTATTGTTGGGCATTGCGGCGGCGGAATCATCTTTTCTCCCTCGGAATAGTTCGGATGGCGGCCGTGGTTTGTTTCAAATTACCCGGGTGCCGAAAGTCGTCGAAAACGAAGCGCAAAAACATTTCTCCGGACAAAAGCGCTCGATTATCGACGATCGTTATAATGCTTACCTTGCGGCAGCAACCTTTAAATACTATTTGGACGAAATGCACGGCGATTTGTTGTTAGGGCTATTGGCCTACAACATAGGCCCGGCCAATGGCGGTCTGCGTTTTATCATGCAGAAATACGGCGTCACCGACTTTACGACAATTCAGCCGTATCTTCAGCATTTGCCGAGGGATTATCCGATTCGAGTATTATCTTACGCGCTTGCTTTTAGACTTTGGCGACAGGAAGGCACGCTTCCAGCTTATCAAGAAGGCAGCAATGCCGTGCGAATTCAACGCATCGGCATTCCAGGGCTAACAAGCGACTTTTGAGTCTGTCGATATTCGTAAATTCAGCTACTATTTCGAATAGTGTTCGAGTATTTCGCGATGATTTTATAAAAGACTTCGATGTGCATCCGCTCTTAAATCAATTGCGATCAGAATGGGGAGTTCGATGAATAAACCAATTATTTTATTCGCTGTTCAGAGTCATGAGCTAAAGCAATCGATACAGACCGTTTTACATCATCAAACAGTCGAATTGGTCGAAGCTATGACTTGTCAGGAAGTGTTGAAATACTTCCAAGCAACGATGCCACAATTGCTGATCCTCGAATCTCCTTGTCAGGACGGTGTCGATACGCTTGCAATTGTTGAATCCATTCATGACAAAGACCGGAGATTTCCGGTTATCTTGGTTACGACGCGAGGATCCGAAAGGCTTGCTATTTCGGCATTACGCATGGGCATTAAGGATTATTTTGAATATCCATTTTCCGGTCGAGACTTGATTAATTCGGTTACTAAATTGTTAAGCCCCCGGGCATCAAAGGTTTCTAGCACTCAGGCTTTAAAGTCCGTCCTTCATCATCCTTTCATCGGAAGTAGCCATTCGATGCAAAAGGTAAAAACCTATTTACAAAAAGTCGCTCATGTCGATAGTCATGTGCTGATTACTGGCGAGACGGGAACCGGAAAGGAGCTCGTTGCAAAATTCATCCACGGTGATAGTCAACGCTCGCGTAAACCCTTTATCGCGATTAATTGCGCGGCCTTACCCGATAGTTTATTGGAAAGCGAATTATTCGGTTACGAAAAAGGAGCATTCACCGGCGCGCAAACCGCCTACGCAGGAAAATTGAAAATGGCGGATGGCGGCACGGTCTTTTTCGACGAAATCGGGGATATGAGCCCCTACGCGCAAGCCAAAATACTCCGCGTTCTGGAAAGCAAGGAGGTTTATCCGTTAGGTGCTAAACAAAGCGTTGCTCTCGATATTCGAATAATCGCCGCGACTAATCGGCATTTGGAAAAAATGATGCTGGCAAAAGAGTTTAGGGACGATCTTTACTTTCGTCTCAATATCGCCCGAGTCCATTTGCCACCGTTACGAGAGCGCAAAGAAGATATTCCGGAACTACTTAATTTTTATCTCAAACAATTCAATCAGCAATTTGGATTAAGTTTGGTCGGCTTTAGTATCGAAGCCTTAGAGGCTTTATTCGATTACCATTGGCCGGGCAATATACGCGAATTAAAAAACGTCTTGGAAACCGTTTTTATAGATTCTCCCTATGAACGAATTTCCCGGAGCGATTTGCCGGAACCGATTCGTGGCGGCGAAATGGCTAAGGCATTTTCAGATCAAAGCGATCGCGAACGCGAGAGCCTGTTGGCCGCTTTAAATGCAACGAATTGGAATAAAAGCAAAGCCGCCGAACAATTGCAATGTTCGAGAATGACGCTTTATCGAAAGATGGAAAAACACCGAATTAGAACTAAAAAAGCCTTCTAAAATCAGCAATTGCTGAGGAGCAAAATCTGCCCTTTCGCAGACACCTGTCAATCGAGCAACCATACCCTCCTTTCAACAATTCGCTCAATATTGAAAAAAGCAAATTATTTAAAGCTATATCCTTTGGTTTCTGCTGACTTTGAGTCAACTATTAACGCAAACATAGCTTTTATTAATTTCACTTCACCTGTAACTCCCTATCCTAGAACTTGTCTAACCAAAAAATCTCCGATTTCACTTAGCCGGTTTCGGTAATTGAATTGCTATAGTAAAACGAGAAACATTTGGCATAATGAGTCGACAGCTGCATAGCAAACGAAACTTCTAGTAAAAAATACTGTTTAAACCTAAAGACACTTAAAAACATAAATTCGTAGTCTTAATGGTAACTATTCAGTCCCCCGGCAATTATCGTTCCCACGCTCTGCGTGGGAATGCCTGAGTACCGCTCCAGCGGTACGAGACGCTAGAGCGTCTCGGTCTTCATTCCCACGCAGAGCGTGGGAACGATAGGGGGGTGAATAATTACGTCTAATGTTTCGTGTGACTTTGGAGACAATGAGCGCATCCATGGTCTAACTAAAGGTATACTTTTAGCACTTCAAATTTTGGCAGTGCCAGAGGAGGCGCCTGGGTGTCCGATAAAGGCTTTGCCAGCATGGAGCTGGCATAGAGCCTACATGGACGTATTCACGGCGTCCTTTAGCGGACACCCAGGCACCGAATTTTGATCTACGACGGGTATAAGAAGTAATTAATCATTGTGGGGTTGTGATGAGTATATTTGAGCGTTATACAGCAAAATACGAGGAATTAAAGGACGAAGAATTGACTCTTCCGGAATACTTGGAGCTTTGCAAAAAAGACCCGTTGACCTATGCAAGCCCGGCCGAGCGGATGCTGGCTGCTATCGGCGAGCCTGAATTATTGGATACGCATAATGATCCCAGACTTAGCCGAATATTTTCCAATAAGGTCATAAAAATTTATCCCGCCTTCCGCGAATTTTACGGAATGGAAGAGGTCATCGAGCAAATAGTCGCATTCTTCCGTCATGCGGCTCAGGGCCTGGAAGAAAAGAAACAGATTCTTTATTTGCTCGGTCCGGTCGGTGGTGGTAAATCTTCGCTGGCCGAACGGCTAAAAGCATTGATGGAAAAAGCGCCGTTTTACGCGATTAAAGGTTCGCCGGTATTCGAATCGCCATTGGGGCTTTTCAATGCCGATGAAGACGGCGATATTCTTGAAAAAGACTACAGCATCCCCGGCCGTTATCTCAATACCATCATGTCGCCTTGGGCGACGAAACGACTTCATGAATTCAACGGTGATATACGCCAATTTAGAGTCGTTCGGATCCGTCCTTCTATTCTTAAACAGATTGCCGTAGCCAAAACCGAGCCGGGCGATGAAAACAATCAAGATATTTCATCGCTGGTCGGCAAAGTCGACATCCGTAAACTGGAACTGTATTCTCAAGACGATCCCGATGCCTACAGTTACTCGGGGGGCTTGTGCCGTGCCAACCAAGGTTTGCTGGAATTCGTGGAAATGTTCAAGGCGCCGATCAAGGTGTTGCACCCGCTGCTGACCGCAACGCAGGAAGGTAATTACAAAGGCACGGAAGGGTTTCCGGCGATACCGTTTCAGGGCATTATTCTGGCCCACTCGAACGAATCGGAGTGGCAAGCGTTCAGGAACAATAAAAACAATGAGGCCTTTCTCGACCGGATTTATATTGTCAAAGTGCCTTATTGCTTGCGCGTTTCGGAAGAAATCAAAATCTACGATAAACTGCTGGAAAACAGTTCCTTGCATGATGCGCCGTGCGCACCCGGCACCTTGGAAATGATGGCACAATTTGCAGTGTTATCCCGCTTGAAAGAGCCGGAAAACTCCAATATCTTTTCCAAGATGCGGGTTTATAACGGCGAGAATCTCAAAGATACCGATCCGCATGCGAAGTCTTATCAAGAATACCGCGATTTCGCCGGCGTCGATGAAGGCATGACCGGTCTTTCCACACGGTTCGCTTTCAAGATTCTGTCCAAGGTATTCAACTTCGACAATACCGAAGTCGCGGCCAATCCGGTTCATCTTTTGTATGTCCTTGAGCAGCAAATCGAACGCGAGCAATTTCCGGCCGATGTCGAAGACAAGTACTTGTCTTATCTGAAAGGTCATTTGACGCAAAAATACATTGATTTTATCGGCAAGGAAATTCAAACCGCTTATCTCCAATCTTATTCGGAATACGGACAAAATATCTTCGATCGTTATGTGACCTATGCCGATTATTGGATACAAGATACTAATTACCGCGATCCGGATACCGGCGAAATGTTCGACCGGAGCGCCTTGAACGATGAGCTGGAAAAAATCGAAAAACCGGCCGGCATCAGCAATCCCAAAGATTTCCGTAACGAAATCGTTAACTTTGTGTTACGAGCTCGCGCCAAAAACGGCGGTAAATATCCGGCCTGGACAAGTTATGAGAAACTGCGCACTGTGATCGAAAAGAAAATGTTTTCGACCACCGAAGATCTGCTGCCGGTGATTTCTTTCAACGCCAAAGCTTCACCCGAAGACCAGAAAAAACATGAACAATTTATCGACCGGATGATTGAAAAAGGCTATACGGAAAAACAAGTGCGCTTACTCAGCGAATGGTACTTGAGGGTGCGTAAATCGTCTTAACGCTTGAGGAGAAATGTGTGACTCAAATTGTAGATAGACGTCTGAACGGAAAGAATAAGAGTGCCGTCAATCGGCAGAAATTTATTCGCCGTTTTCGCAGCCAAATTAAAAAGGCCGTGACCGACGCGGTAAACGAACGGAGCGTGAAGGATTTGGATAAAGGCGAAAAGGTTTCCATTCCGGCAAAAGACATTTCGGAGCCGTTTTTCCATCATAGTAATGACGGTTATCGGGAAGCCATCCATCCGGGGAACAAGGAGTTTCGACAAGGCGATAAAATAAAGCGGCCCGAAAGCGGCGGCGGAGGGCGAGGTAAACAGGCTTCCGACTCCGGCGAAGGCATGGACGAGTTCGTCTTCGAGTTGACGCGCGAGGAATTTTTGCACTTCTTTTTTGAAGATCTCGAATTGCCCAACCTGGTCAAAACCCGTCTAGCGACTCTCGAGGAGACTCAAAAAGTACGCGCGGGCCATACCAGTGACGGTATACCCACCAATATCAATGTCATTCGTTCGCTTCGGGGCGCGATGGGGCGGCGCATCGCATTGCGCGCGCCTTATCGGGACAGGATTGCCGAGGCCGAAGCGCAACTGGAAGACTTGCTTAAACGCCACAGCGAAACCGATCCGGTGGTTATCGAATTGCGTGAAGAAATTAAACGCCTCAAGGAAAAAATCGAGCGCATCCCGTTTATCGACACCTTCGATTTACGTTACGACAACCGCATTGACAAGCCCAAACCGACGACCCAAGCAGTGATGTTTTGCATCATGGATGTTTCGGGCTCGATGGGGCCTGAAGAAAAAGACATGGCGAAACGTTTTTTCATGCTGCTGTACCTTTTCCTGACGCGCACCTATGAAAAAACCCAAGTCGTATTCATCTCCCATCACACCGAAGCCAGTGAAGTCGATGAAGAAACCTTTTTTTATTCGAGAGAAACCGGCGGTACGGTCGTTTCGAGCGCTCTCAACTTGATGAAAAAGATCATCGAGGACCGCTTTCCGATTTCGGAATGGAATATTTATGCCGCGCAGGCCTCCGACGGCGACAATTGGGATAATGATTCAATAGACTGCAAAAAAATATTGTCGGAACAAATCATGCCCTATATGCAGTATTACGCCTATATCGAAATCACCGAGGACAGGCATCAAAACCTCTGGTACGAATATTCGACTCTGAAAGACACTTGGAGCAATTTTGCGATGCAACGAATTGCTACAGTGGCCGATATCTATCCGGTATTTCGTAAACTTTTCGAGAAATCAAACGCATGACTAGAAAGCCCTTATCGAAAACATCGGAATGGACCTTCGAACTGATTAAAAAATACCATACGGAAATCGCGCGTATCGCAGGCGACTTCGGATTGGATACCTATCCGGTGCAACTGGAAATCATCACTGCCGAACAAATGATGGACGCCTATGCTTCGGTCGGCATGCCCATCGGCTATAGTCACTGGTCGTTCGGCAAGGAATTCGTCAAGAATGAAAAACGTTATAAAAAAGGTCAAATGGGCCTGGCTTATGAAATCGTGATTAATTCCAATCCTTGCATCGCCTATTTAATGGAAGAAAATAGCATGACGATGCAGGCCCTGGTAATCGCGCATGCCGCTTACGGCCACAATTCGTTTTTCAAAAATAATTATTTATTCACGACCTGGACCAGCGCGGACTCGATTATCGATTATCTGCTCTTTGCTAAAAACTATATTGCCGAGTGCGAAGAGCGCTACGGCGAGGAACAGGTCGAAGCCATTCTTGACTCTTGCCATGCCTTGAGAAATTTCGGCGTGGACCGGTATAAACGCCCCTCCCGATTGTCTCTACAACAAGAGCAAGCCCGGCAACGGGATCGAGAAGCCTATCTGCAATCCCAAGTCAACGAGTTATGGCGCACCATTCCGACCAAGGAGCCGGCCTATGACGCCACTGACGAAAAGGTCCGCTTTCCCGAAGAGCCTCAAGAGAATATTCTTTATTTTATCGAAAAAAATGCGCCTTTCCTGGAGCCTTGGCAACGCGAAATCATTCGCATAGTACGCAAGATAGCCCAATATTTTTATCCGCAACGGCAGACTCAAGTGATGAACGAAGGCTGGGCGACTTTCTGGCATTACACGATCTTGCATCAGATGTATCAGGAAGGCCTGGTAACCGATGGATTCATGATCGAGTTTCTCCAATCGCATACCAATGTCGTTTACCAACCGGCCTTCGACAGCCCCTATTATTCGGGCATTAATCCCTATGCGTTGGGTTTCGCGATGATGAGCGACATCCGCAGGATTTGCGAAACGCCGACGCTCGAAGACGAACGCTGGTTTCCGGAAATAGTCGGCAGCGATTGGAACAAGACCTTACATTTCGCGATGCAGAATTTCAAGGACGAAAGCTTTATCAGTCAGTTTTTATCCCCTAAAGTCATTCGCGACCTTAAACTGTTTTCCATCTTGGATGATTCCAATGAGCGGGAGATCGCCGTGACCTCAATTCATGACGAAGACGGTTATCAGCATATCCGGCAAGCCTTGTCGGAACAGTACAATTTGGGCAGTAATGAACCGAATATTCAGGTTTATCATGTCGACCGAAAAGGCAACCGTTCGCTGACGCTACGCCATACTCAATACCATCGAAGGTTCTTAGCCCAAAATGCCGACGAAGTCTTAATGCATGTCGCCAGACTCTGGGGCTTCGATGTGCGGCTTGAAACAGTGGATGAAGACGGTACGCTACAAACGATAATGGAATGCAAACTATAGCCTCCATCGGCACTGCGTTACGTTCACCGGCAAATAACGAGTGCATCGAACAGAGTATTTTCCAATCCCTGAGCGAAGGGTGTTTGTGAAAATAGCTTAAGCGGCGCTTTGTTGGGCTTTGTTGATTAATTGAAAGATCTTTGCCCTGACCTTATTTAGGTGTTGGGCAGCATCATTATCTCTGAATTGGGAGGAAAATGCGTCCAATTTTTCTAAAGTGGTTCACGGCTTGAGACAGCCATTCGCCTCGGGCAATCACTCAGTCGCGTTCCTTCGTGTGATTACGACTCTCAAATCGCATCATTACGATGCGCTGATTGATGCGAGAAGAGGAAGGCTGGCACCTGATTTTCAAGCGAAATTTGGTTGGTTAGTAGGAAATTTATATTCAAGGGCGGCAACTCCAGATTGGGCAGATGCAGCTGGCGGTAGCGAAATTCTCTCATCTCTTGAGAAACTTTATCTTGAGGAACAAATAACAGGATGTGGACCGAATTGGTTAGAAGATGCTTTGATTATTGCTGGCAAAAAGAACGATGTAGTTTTTAACGATCGCGATATTACAGAATTAACGCAAGAACTTGAACAACACCGTCCCGCCTCTCCATTTGAGGTAATAGTTTCTGAAGCAGTGAAAGATGCAAAACAAGCTTTAACACCGCATCCGTAAGTATTCAGCCCCCCTCTTTGAAAAAGAGGGGCTAGGGGAGATTTTTTAAATAAATCCCCCTCAATCCCCCTTTTTCAAAGGGGGGAGGCCAACAATTACGCCTGAATTGCGGTAATTTGCCAACGGGGTCTGAATACTTACAAATGACTAAGTACTAGTTTTTTACCCGGCTTACTTTTGTCTATTCGGTCAATTGACTTTGAAATTTCTTGAAAGAATGATGCTGTGATTTTCTCTTGAGCAGCCCATTCCCATGGTGAAAATTCGACAACATCTGGCCTATTTTCAGTTAGACCTTCCAGTTTTGATACGGCCATATTTTTAATCGATGATTTTCCTGCTCCCCAATTACCATGCAGAGCAACGACCAGGCTATTCTTACGATGCCAGCTCGCAATTGCATCCGCTATATCTTCTGAGAAATTAGATCTACCCAGTAAGTCCTCTTCAATTTTTTGGCTTTGCCTATCTGAAGCAAATCCATGTAAGTCTTTTGAATCCATGCAATATCTCTACGGGAATCTAGTAATTAGATGGTTTCCGTATATCTACAGGAAATGATCTAATTGCTGTCATTGAATCACTTTAGGTGATAGACCGCTACGGGCCGGCTGGCGACCGTCCGCTCTACATAAATTGATCGCCATAAACCGGTCATTGAATTCCGATTCCTGAAAGCGGCCGCTCGTCGCTGAATCCAACCGACCCAAACCAGTCGGCCGACTCTCATTTCGAATGACTGATTTGTCAACTGGATCCGACATCCACTGGAAGAGGAAATCGTGTGTGCATACTTCTTGATTGAAAATTACACTGAGAATTTCATCTCGCCAGATCTCATAACAATAATCGGTATTATCTTAAACAAAAATCTGAAACTCAGTAGCCACAGCAATTGGCCGGACTTGATTTTTTTCGCGTCGCATTTCCACTAACCCATAATTCGACATGGTTTTCAGGGTACGAGACAGATTGCTTGGTTTTCTTCCGGTAATTACCGCCAAAGATGAAATTGACTCCGGATGGGTTTCCTGAATGATTTTCAACAGCGCCCGATTGTCATCGCTCAAAACTTCAGCCAAAGAACGCATTGAGGTGAACCAAATTTTGGGCTCTGAAGGTTTTGGCTTGTATTCACCTTTGGCAATAGCCAGAACCCGTTCCCGCATTTTTTCCTGTGACAGAATGCCAATCATAACTTTACTCATAGTTTTCTAAGTTCCTCCAATAACCGATCAACCTCTGCGAAGAAGTCCATTAAAAGTTGATACGCATTTTGAAATTCATAAGGCACGCCTTGGTCGCTAATATGCCGGTGTTTGTGGTCATAGGGTAAACGTTATCCAGCGAATTTGAATTTTTTCGGCGGCTTCACAGCATGAGCATTGTCATAGCCAAGTATCCGCTTGCCATAGGGTTCATGTAAGGTCAGCGAGTACCTTATACCATGCGGAATTTCCTTGGTTGACGTCACTCGTCTAGCCTCAATTTTGATCCAATAGCCATTTCCCTGATCAAGAATCTGTTGATCAAGTTCCAAAAGCGTATCAATTTCTGACTCTTTGTGCATAGTTAATAATATCATCCGATGATAAGGTGCGCCTAAACATATGCTAGAGCTGCATTCTTAGCAAATAATCAAAATCGAAGTTTTCAAGTAAGAACGGAGCCATGCAAGCGAGTATTCGGCCTGCATGACGCTTCATGGAGCGGGTTGTTCAAACCGCTCCAAACGTTTGGATCTGCGTAGGCTTTGTTCGAAATGCTCGGGGCTGAGTTACTAAGTCCTATTTCGAATACAACTGTCACAGTCTGTAACTCCTTAATGTTACAGATTTCAAGTCTCTGTTAATAAAGCATATTCTATTTGATTGATAAGCCTTCCTTCGCTCTCTGTAACAGGCTGTTGTTACAGAGAGCAAAACGTGACTAATTCAATCTAATATTTTCTTATATTTATCAACAATTTGTGTTTTTAATCGATTCGTCGAGTATGGCATCGTTTTTGCGTTTTATTCATGAAAAAGCTGTTCCATGAATAAATTCGGTAATAGGAAGCGCCGCATGATCGCACATGCTCTGACGATAGTACTGAACGAACTCAATCGGCATTTAACCGACCATTATGGGTCCGATGTCATGAATATCGGGCGTTTGGGGAACTTAGCCGACGGCTTCGGTAACGGTGCGGGCGCGAATCCGCGTGATGTGCTTTATTTATCGCTGGTCAACATCAAGGAAGAAAAAACCTTGAAGAACGTGCCGCACTTCACGCGTAACGACGTTACACTTCGCACCGTGTATGAAAACCCGCCGACCTTTCTCAATTTTCAAATTCTGATCGTCGCCTCTCACACTAATTACACCAATGCCTTGTTGATGCTGTCGCGGGCGATACGCTTTTTTCAGGCGCAAAATGTTTTCACGCAGGACACGGTCGATCCGGCGTCGATTTCGAATAATGCGCCCGCCAATCCGCTCGATCAACTCGAATCGTTCAAACTGATTTTCGATCTGTATTCTCCGACGATGGAGGAAGTCAATCACCTATGGGGAACCTTGGGCGGTAAACAATACCCGTTCGCGATTTATGTGCTGCGCATGTTGGATTTGAAATTCCGTGCGGTTAAAAGCGAAAGCGGCGTCATTACTGAAATTGTTCACGATTTCCGGCACAAAACCGGGTTGGCGGTCGCCAATGAGTGAACAAATTCGAATTAAATATCGGCGCCTCTTTGAAGTGAAGGTGTTGCATCACTATTGGTTGGACGAAGGCGAAACCCTATTCGATTCGATCGATGACCCTCTGAAAAAGCAACAACGCTTATCCTCTTATGACGTCCGCGCCTTCCTTGAGATTCGACCGACCCTAAAGACGGAGAAACAATTGAAAGCCTATCGGGCTATTGTGATCAATAGCGCTTTGGGCCTGATCGCGGCAGTTCCGGAAGAGGCGGTTATCGCAAGCGATGCGCTTTTCGAGTTCGCGGTTATCGTGCGCAACCCGGTGTTCATAAATTACACTGCGTTGACGCTGAGACGGCAGCGCATCATGGATCTTTACGATGCCGACCTAGGCAAGCGTTATTTGTACAAGGAAAACGTGCCGGTCTTATCGAATCTGACCGGTGCCTCCCGAGGTGCTGGCGACGATGAAGTCCTGTTTTTATCCAAGGAATTTCCAGCTGTCGCCAATGACGATCTCGTGGAAGCGATGGGTTTATCGGGCAATTCGTTGACACAGCTTATCGCAGACCAGTCGGGCGATCGACTTCATACGATTACCGATCAAGCCGGGCTTTGGCCGGTTTATGTACATCAAGGCGATGTTCCGGTGCTGGAAGTGCCGGAGATGGAAGGTGCAATTTTTCGCGGTATTGCCTTGGATTCAAGTCTTCCGAAAGATGTATTTGCACTGATTCTTTTGCATGCCGAAAGACCGGATGATGGTCGATTCAGTTTGATCGATAGCCAGGGCAGGGTAAGACAAGCCGCGCCTTCGTTTCATGTGCGACTGAAAAATCGCTCGACATTTTGGCAATATTTAAACCAGGACAACGGTTCTTTGGAATTTGAAACCGCCGAGCCGTTGCCCTCAACTTATTTCGGCAATGCCGGAAATCGCCGCAAACCCTCCGAAAACTCAGTCAAGCCGGTTTTAAGCGGCGATAGAGTGATTAAACTCGTTTCGGAGATTTATGAGTAATCTTTAATAGGAATCGGTAATTATCATGGCTACAGCGTATAAAACTCCAGGCGTTTATATCGAGGAAATTCCGAAATTCCCTCCGTCCATTGCACCGGTCGAAACCGCGATTCCCGCATTTATCGGTTACACCGAGAAGGCGGATAAAATCAAGCCGGGCGATTTGCTCAATGTTCCGACAAAAATCGGTTCGATTGCCGAATATGAGGCCTATTTCGGATTTGGTGCGGAACCGACGATTGCCAAAGTCAGTTTGGATGATAACAAGAACTTTGAATCGGCCGACATGAATAATCGTTTTTTCATGTATGAGAGTTTACGCTTGTTTTATACGAACGGCGGCGGAGATTGTTTTATTGTCTCGACAGGAATTTACGAGACCGCAAGCAAGATAGTCGGCGATTTTACCGGGACGGGAAAAGGCATCGATACGCTCAACAAAGTAGACGAACCTACGATCTTAGTTTTTCCCGACAATTCCTTGTTGACCACCGGCAACGACTTTTACGGAGTCTACGACGCGGCACTGCAACAATGCGGTAAGTTGATGGATCGCGTCGGGCTGTTTCATCTAAAGGAAGACGACCCGAAAGGCACGGAATTCCGCTCCGGTGTAGGCATCAAAGATCTAAAATACGGCGCGGCTTATACGCCTTGGTTAACCGTCAATTTCCCTAAAAATGTTAAGTTTCGTCATTTCAAAAATGTCATCTTTAAAGGTTCCACACATTTCGATTTAGCGGATCTGACCGACGATGCAGCGATTAAGGTATTAATCGATGATTTCGAACAAGTCATCGATGATGTCAATAAGGTCGTTTCGGCAAATGCAACGCTGGCCAATCCTGCGCAAACCTTAAGAGAACAATTTACCTCGCTAGAAGGAGGCTATTTAGAGAACAAGACACCCGCTAATTATATGCAGCTGATTAACTTTTTGTTTTCGGTTGCGCGTAGTGTCGATGTGTTGGTGGGTGCCGGCAGTAATGCACTGGAAAATGCCGACTTACAAACCGGTTTGCAAAACTTGATTGCCTCGACGCTGAAAGGCTTCTATTCAGAATTGATCGCTTACGATAAAGAACTCGACGGTGAAATTGGTACATACAATCCACAATTCCAAACAGGAACCCCGCCTTCCGCCGCTGAGTGGGATGATATCTTCGGTGCCGGCGCGCCGGGCGCATCATCGGTAATACCGGGTAGCGCTACGACCAACGCGGCAAAAATGGACAGCGTATTACCGTTGGCGAGAGCGCTATTCGACTCGATCAATAATGCGTGGCTTAGCGGCGTAGTCGGCACCGCTCATATATTGGAGAATCAAAAGCACGACGGCTTGCTCAATGCCTATCCCCTCTATAAAACGATATTGACCGGTATCCAAAACACTAACACCAGCGTTCCTCCTTCCGGCGCGATTGCCGGAATTTATGCCTATGTCGATCGAACCCGAGGTGTATGGAAGGCACCGGCTAACGTCAGCGTATCCGGCATTATCGGCCCGAAAGACTCGTTTACGGCATCCGAGCTCGATGCGCTCAATATCGATGTCAATAGCGGTAAGTCGATCAATGCCATCCGATTTTTTACCGGTAAAGGTACGTTGGTTTTCGGAGCTAGAACCTTGACCGGCAACGACAACGAATGGCGCTATGTCAGCGTCCGGCGTTTTTTCAACATGGTCGAGGAAAGCACCAAAAAGGCGACCGAACAATTCGTTTTCGAACCGAACGATGCGAATACTTGGGTCAAGGTCCAGGCGATGATAGAAAACTTCTTGACCGTGCTATGGCGGCAAGGCGCGTTGCAAGGCATCAAGCCGGAGCATGCATTTTATGTCGCGGTGGGTTTGGGTAAAACGATGACACCGCTCGATATTTTGGAAGGCCGGATGATTATCGAAATCGGCATGGCGGCGGTTAGGCCGGCCGAATTCATCATTCTCAGATTCTCGCACAAAATGCCCGAATCCTGATTTAGCGGCCGACATACTTTAGCAAACAAGAGGGAATCATCATGGCGCAAGTCTATCCATTACCGCGTTTTCACTTTCAAGTGGATTGGGGCGGTGCAAAATTGAGTTTTACCGAAGTCACGGGTCTTGTGATGGAGCGTGAAAAAGTCGAATACCGGCACAGCGACAGCAAGGATTTCAGCAAGATCAGCATGCCCGGTTTGATCAAACTCAGCAATATCACGATGAAACGCGGCAAATTCGAAGGCGACTTCGATTATAACGATTGGCTCGACGAAATCGCCAACGAACGCGTCGAAGGCCGCCGCGATGTCGTGATTCGCTTATTGAACGAAAAACACGAACCGGTCGCGGCTTGGTCGGCGACGCGATGTTTTCCGGTCAAGGTCACCGCGCCCGATTTGAAGTCCGACGCCAATGAAGTCGCGATCGAAACCATCGAGGTCGCGCACGAAGGACTTAAACTAATGAAAGTATAACGCCGATGGCCGATTACTATCCGCCGCTCGGCTTTTATTACAAAGTAGAGTTCGGCATCAGCCAAGTGAGCAATGACGTCCGGTTTCAGTCGGTCTCGGGTCTCACCGTGGAATACGATTATGAAAGCTTCAAGGAAGGCGGCGAAAACCGATTCGAACATAAGTTACCGGTCCGAACCAAGTATGCCGACATGGTGTTGAAACGCGGCATGTTGACCGATTCCGGCGTGATCGATTGGTTACTCAATGCCTTTCGCGACCGAGTGTTCGAACCCGCATCGGTGAATGTGATCTTGATGAATGAAAAAGGCGAACCGCTACGGACTTGGAAAGTCGCCCAGGCGATTCCGAAAAAATGGCAGATCGGCGATTTCAACGCCAACGAAAGCGCGGTCGTCATCGAAACGATCGAATTGACCTACCGTTATTTCACGGTGCAAACCTGAGTCCGCCATGCCGATTGAAATTAAAGAACTGCATATCAAAGTCACGGTCAACCCGCCCGAAGAAGGGAGCCCACGGCAAGAACCGGGTAATGCGGGAAGAGGGGGGACGGCGGGAAAACCGGTCGACCAAGATGCCTTGATTGCCGAATGCGTCGAACAAGTATTACAAATTCTACAGAATAAAACGGAGCGCTGATGGCCGAGAACGGGAAACTGGAAAAGATGTTGATACTGGCTTTCTCCGATTCGGAAAAGGCCGAAAGCGGTGGTTTGCTCGAAGCTGACGAAAGCGTCGAGGCCTTGATCAATCCGGAGAGCTATACGCTCGACTATAAGCTCAAGTTTTCCGAATCCGGGCAAGGGCAGGGGACCAGCGGTCAACAATTAAAATACGAATATACCGAACCGGAAGAAATTTCCTTCGAATTTTTATTCGACAATACCGGCATCATCGACGGTAAACCGCGCGACTCGATCGCCGACGACATCAAGGCGTTCAAGGAAGTGTTGACCGGCTATAAAGGCGATGCTCACGAACCGCGGCATTTCAAGCTGGTTTGGGGCGAGCATTCGATTTTTAAGGGGCGGGTCGTCGAAGTCGGCATTACCTACAAACTGTTCAGACCGGACGGCACGCCGATACGGGCATTGGTCAAGGTCAAGTTCAAAAGCAGTATCGAAGAAGAAAAACGCGCCGCGAAAGAAAACAAAAGCTCGCCCGACTTGAGCCACAGCCGCAGAGTCAAGGCCGGCGATACGTTGCCGCTGATGTGTTATAAAATCTACGGCGATCCGCGTTATTACTTGGAAATCGCAAAAATCAACCGCTTGGATCACTTCAGGTCGCTCGAACCCGGCCGTGAAATCGTGTTTCCTCCGGTCAACAAAACGGCTCGATCATGAGAAACGAATCCGCCATTCCAACGCCGGCCACCCCCGATGTCTGCACGGTGACTTTATTAATCGACGGCACCGAAATTCCGGGACAATTTCAGGTGCTATCGGTCAGCGTCAATAAAGAATTGAACCGGATTCCGTCAGCCACGATTCAACTGAAAGACGGCGAAGCGTCGCAAGCCGACTTTCCCGCCAGTAATACCGGATTGTTCATTCCGGGTCAAAAGATCGAAATTCAGTTCGGTTACCGCTCGCAAAACGCCACGGTATTTAAAGGCATGATCGTCAAGCACAGTATCAAGCTCAGAAAAAACGAAAGCCTCTTGATTCTGGACTGCCGGCATGAAGCGGTCAAAATGACGTCCGGCATACACAGCCGCTACTTTACCGAACAAAAAGACAGCGACATTATCGAAACATTATTCGGCGATTACGGCTTGACCGGCACGAGCGATGCGACGGAACCGGATTTACAAGAGGTCATGCAATTCGAATCGACCGACTGGGATTTTATGCTATGCCGGGCCGAAGCGAACGGTTTCGTCGTCAATGTCGGCGACGATGCGATTACCGTCGGCAAGCCCGCAACCGGCGAAGAATCGGTCGTGAAGGTCGCTTACGGTTCGACCCTGTTGGAACTGGACGCCGAAATCGATGCACGTTTGCAAAGTCCCGGAATCAGTGCCACGGCTTGGCATGCGGCCGATCAGGCATTGATCGAAGCCGAAGCTTCCGAACCGGAATCCGCCAGTGCCGGCAATATCGATGCCGAGACATTGGCGGCGATATTAGGCACTGAAATGCATGAAATACGCCATGGCGGCGGCTTGAGTCAGCCGGAATTGAAAACCTGGGCCGATGCGCGTTTGTTGAAGGAGCGTCTAGCCAGAATCCGAGGCCGGGCGAAATTTCAAGGCATTGCCGAGGTCATACCGGGGACTGTGATCGAAGTCAGCGGCATCGGCGAGCGCTTTGCCGGACTGTTTTATGTGTCGGGCGTGCGGCATTGCGTTTCCGGCGGCAACTGGGAAACCGATGCGCAACTGGGCCTAAACCCCGATCTATTCGCCGAAACCTACAACTTGCGCCCGTTGCCGGCGTCGGGATTATTGCCGTCGGTCTGCGGATTGCAAATGGGCGTCGTGACGGTATTGGAAAACGATCCTAAAGGCGAAGACAGAATAAAGGTTCGACTGCCGTTGGTCGACACGGCCGATGAAGGCATTTGGGCAAGGCTTGCAACGCTGGATGCCGGCGAAGGGCGAGGAACGTTTTTTCGGCCCGAGATCGGTGATGAAGTCGTGGTCGGATTTCTCGGCGACGATCCGCGTTATCCGGTCGTGTTGGGCATGTGTCACAGCAGTGCGAAACCGGCGCCGGAGCCCGCGAAGGACGACAATCATCTGAAAGGCTATGTCAGCCGCGAAAAGATAACCCTGACCTTCGACGATGAAAACAAAGTCGTCGTGCTCGAAACGCCGGGCGGCAACCGTCTGACTTTATCCGAAGACGAGCAGGCTGTCGTGATCGAGGATCAGAACGGCAATAAAGTCACCATGAATGCCGACGGCATCAAGCTCGAAAGCGTCAAAGACTTGATATTACAAGCTGCCGGTGACGTCAAGATCGAAGGCATCAATACCGAACTGAGCGCGCAAGCCGAATTCAAGGCCTCGGGTTCCGGTTCGGCCGAAATTTCCGGCGCCAGCACCACGGTCAAGGGCAGCGCCAGCACCACGATACAAGGCGGCGTCGTGCAGATCAATTGAGGAGATGAAGCGATGTTACCGGCAGCCAGAATCACCGACATGATCGTCAGCACTGCGACGCAAGGCGCCCCGGTGCCGATCATTCCGCCGGGCGAACCGACCGTTTTGATCGGCGGTTTGCCTGCGGCACGCTTGGGAGATTCGTGCGGAGTCGATGCGATTATCAAAGGCTCGGCGACGGTCATGATCGGCGGCATGCCGGCAGCGCGTGTCGGCGATTCG
The DNA here is from genome assembly GCF_050611805.1 of Methylotuvimicrobium sp. Taxonomy (NCBI): domain Bacteria; kingdom Pseudomonadati; phylum Pseudomonadota; class Gammaproteobacteria; order Methylococcales; family Methylococcaceae; genus Methylotuvimicrobium; species Methylotuvimicrobium sp. The sequence continues at coordinate 34,293 of NZ_JBNGHF010000020.1, read as the reverse complement.
AGCGCTTCGGGCGGCGCGATTATACCGCCCGGTATGCCGACAGTATTGATAGGAGGATGACATGAGTTTTCTCGGACGCGGCTGGTCTTTTCCGCCGACATTCAACCGGGCAAGCGGCGGCGTTACGATGCTCGAAGCCGAAGCGGACATCGCTTCGAGCCTCGAGATTCTGCTGAGTACCGCGCAAGGCGAACGCTCGATGCTGCCTAGATACGGCTGCAATTTGCAGGAGTTGGTGTTCGAAAATTTGGATACGCGCATGAAAACCTTGATGGCGGACAAGGTGGAATCGGCGATTTTATATCATGAGCCGCGTGTCGAACTGGAAAGCGTTCGGCTCGACGATAGCCTGGAGCTCGAGGGCGTGGTATTGATCGAAGTGATCTACCGCGTTAAGGCTACGAACTCGCGTTTCAATTTCGTTTATCCCTATTACAAATTGGAGGGTACCGATATTAACTTAACCGCAGCCGTCAACCTCTTGCCCGATAGCGATTGAATCATGGCCGACTCGAGCGATTGCAAACACAACACCGATGCCTCAAGACTGATACATGAAGGCAGCAGCAGAGACTTGCGTGTGCCGAAGGCTTTGGATCCGAACTATGTGCCGGTCAATGAACGAGGGCCGGAGTACGGCCTGGTGTTTGCAAAAGCCTATTCGGCGTATCTCAATTATTATGATTCGAACGACAGCGTCACCGGCGATTGGCGGAGTTTTTTCGATAAGGATGTCTCGGTGTTGTTGGCTGTCGCCGCGTTACAAGACGTCGACGCGTACCGCTCGGAAGTCAAAGCCAGTTTCGATTTTTTGAACAATAGCAATAACCGATCGCAAGGAGACGCACTCAAACAACGCTTAGGTTTCTTGTTCAGTATCGCGGCGACCATGGCCAAGCAACTAGACCGCTTGAAAGAAAACTTGCCGGTCGATACGGCGCTGAAAACTCTTTTGCAAAGCCGCATACAATCGCAGTCGGCGCAGGGCTTCAAACGGCTTATCGCGTATTACAAGGCTTACGAGAGCGATTTCGGATTGACCGACGAGCTGGACGTTGCTGCGGAATTGACGATATTCGGTCAAGAAGCCCAAGCCTTCGGTGATATCTATCGAAGCCCCTTTTCGAAAGATTGGATCATCGGCAACTTTCCGGATTGGCCGCATTACATCGACAGCATCGTCAAGGATAGCCGAGTTTTCAGCGTCTCTCTGCTTGACCCTTCCGATCCAAACTATTGGTTTTCAATCCTGAATCCGATCGCGAGCCACAACCTTTTTACATCGATATTCGATGAGTTTTTGAAAATCTATGCGCGCATCGTCGTCGAAGCCAAACAAGAACTGGAAAATTCGTTCATTCAAAACGGCAATCATGAACCGCATTATGCGCTGCTGATCGCGTTTTTACGTTTGTTCGAAGGGACTCGGGCCGAGATCAACACATTGACAGGCCGGCACCTGGATTTTTATTACCGGGACATTTTACGGCTCAAGGAAAAACCTGCCGAACCGCCTCGGGTCCATTTATTGGCCGAATTGGCTAAACATGCCGACAGTCACCGGTTTGATAACGGCGTGTCGTTCAAGGCCGGAAAGGACGATTCAGGCATCGAAGCCTTTTTTACGAACGACCGCGACTTCATCGCCAATAAAGCGAAGGTTGCAGAGCTGAAAACCGTATACCGTCATGGCGGCGAAGCGGTTGCCGGATTGGGTGTCAACGCGGCTAAACAGTCGGGCCGTTACTATGCCTCGCCGGTTGCCGATTCCGAAGACGGACTGGGGGCGAAACTGACTAACGAAGAACAATCTTGGCATCCGTTTTTCAATAAACGCTATAGCAATACGCAACTGGATAGCATTGCGATGCCCGAGGCCGAACTGGGTTTTGCGATCGCCTCGCACTATTTATGGTTGGCCGAGGGTGAGCGGACCGTGACGGTCGAATTTTATCTGAGTGATATTGCTTTCAATACGTTACCCGACGATTTGAAAGCGGATCTGGTTTGTTCTTTGTCTACCGAAGAAGGTTGGCTCGAAAAGTCGGCAATGAAATTTGAAAATGTGCAAGGCAGGCTTCAATTGAAAATCAAACTTTCCGGGGCCGATCCTGCAATAACGGCGTATAGCCCTAAAGTTCATGGCTTTGATTTTTCAACCAACTTGCCGATTTTATTAGTCAAAATTCGGCATCAAAGCGACCGCCTTTATCCGGTGTCGTTACTCGCAAACGCAGTGCTCGACAAAATCAGATTGAACGTTGCCGTCAAAGGGCTTAGAACCTTAAAGGTTTCCAATGATTTCGGTTCGGTGGTCACCTCTAAGCCTTTCCAGCCATTCGGCCCATCTCCTGTGGCCAATAGTTCATTGATCCTGGGTTCCAAAGAAGCCTTTCAAAAAAAACTGCTTTCAGCGAAAGTCAATTGGCAATGGCAAAATCCTCCCGAGCCATTCGGTACCCAAGTCAATATCAACGTCGATTATTTACAGTCGGGAACTTGGAAACAAGGGACCGGCGAAACCAAAGCGATTACAAGCGATTCCTATTCGCTTGATAACGAAATCAATCAAACCGTAGTAGATGCCGCCGACTTCAATGAGCCTGTGTTTTATAACTCCGCTGCGCGTCATGGCTTTGTGCGGTTTTCGACAAGCGAAGGTTTCGGGCAAGACAAGTATGAAAAAGCCTTGATCGATTACATCAGAAAGCTGATGGATAACGATAAGGAATTGGCAAAGGGTGTTCAGGCTTCAGTCGATTTTATCGGCCAAATCAATACTAGGGTGCAAGAATTCAATGATTTGCACAATTCGGTCATTGAAAATCTCAGTCAATTACCCACTCAGATGGCTGAAGTTAGTAATGATTTGATTGAAAAGTTTCCTGAAGTGATCGAAAACACGGAGAAAGTTTTTAAAAAAATCAATCATGTTTATGGCGAAGCGGAAACGGAAATCCAAACTGTTATCAATAATTTACTGCAACAATTTCCTGACGTAGGAATAGACCTGGATGTCGTCAATGACTGGAGTAATCTTCCAGGTTTACTTACTCCTGACGATGCTAGTGAGGGGGTTCCTAATCTCATTAGTAGATTGAATGAAACAGTAACCAGGCTTTCCATTTTGAAAGATACGGTCGTTGATATCGCGAATGAAATAGAAAAAAAAACGGGGGTCGCCAATCTAACTCAAACGATTAATACTTTCTTGAGTCTCGTAGCTAATACCCATGACGATATTAATCGGATAGCGAGCGAAATGATCAAGCTCGATAATGCCGGTAAGTGGGTAACTGAAAAGACATCGGTTGTTATGTCGGCCGGCAGTCAACTTATTGAGGATTTCGGTGCCCAGACTATTCAATTCAATAATAACGTTGCAGGCCTTGTTGCCGGTGTCTCGACGATGGTTGAGGGAATAGGCGAAGCCTTAGGCGACGAACCTATCAAGCCCAAGCCGCCGACAGGTCCATGGATGACCGAATTGACTCTTGATTACACCACGGATGAGCAAATGATTGCGCTCGATAGCGCCGATTCAGGCATTTGGCGGAATAGGCAAGCCTTTTTCTATCATTTGGCGCCCTTCGGTCACTGTGAACAGCATCCGTTTCTGAATTCGACGTGTAAGGTTTATTTGATACCGGGTTTTCGTTTCCAACAAAACCATGACGAAATAATGAGCGAAGCCGAGTTTTACATCGGACTAACCTGGCTCGAACCGCCGCAAAACCTGTCGCTACTGTTCCAAGTCGCGGACGGCACGGCCGACCCGTTGACGGTCAAACCCGACCCGCATATCCACTGGAGTTATCTACGGAGTAACGAATGGATCGCTTTCAAGACAGACGAAGTCGAGGACGGCACGGGCGGTCTATTGAACTCCGGCATCATCAGGTTTGCACTGCCGAACGACGCCGATAACAACAACTCGATTTTACCGCCCGGCATGCATTGGCTAAGGGCGGCGGTGGCATCGCATAGCGAAGCGGTTTGCCGTTTGCAAGCCGTTTCCGCGCAAGCCTTACAGGCGACCTTTAGCGACCGAGGCAACGATCCCGGCTTCTCGGCGAAACCGCTAAAAGCCGGCACGATAAGCAAGTTGGACCGGCCGGATGCGGCCGTTAAAAAAATCGAACAGCCTTTTTCCTCGTTCGGCGGACGCGGCGCCGAGACGCCAGCAGCTTTTTATACGCGCGTCAGCGAGCGTCTGCGTCATAAGGACAGGGCGGTCGCGCTTTGGGATTACGAACACCTGGTATTGGAAGCCTTTCCGCAAATTTATCGCGTCAAATGCCTGAATCATACTCAGTACGAGCCCGGCGAAAACGGCGATTTCGTCTACCGGGAACTCGCGCCGGGCCATGTTACGCTGATTGCGATTCCCAATCTCCAATTCCAAACGTATCGCGATCCACTCAAACCCTATACGAGTCTCGGTTTGCTCGATGATATCAAGGATTTTTTAAGCGCGCGCGTGTCCTGTTTCGTCAACTTGCATGTCCGCAATCCGCGCTTCGAGACCGTGCGTTGCTCGTGTAAAGTCCGTTTTCATGAAGGCTTCGACGAGACGTTTTATAGCAATACACTGCGCCAAGCGATTACCCGGTTTTTGTCGCCCTGGGCTTTTGCAAACGATGCGAAGCCCTCTTTTGGCGGAAAAGTTCATCAATCGGTATTGATTCGTTTCGTCGAGGAGCAGACTTACGTCGATTATTTGACCGACTTCGTGCTGTATCACGATAGCGGCGGGGCGGCCGGAGCAGTCGCGGTCAATGAGGCGCAAGGCTCGACTGCGGTATCGGTTTTGGTTTCGGCGCCGGCCGAAAAACACCAAATCGATGTCATCAAACCCGCCGCGATGAATGAACTCGGCGAAACCTGTCCCTGCGAGCCATGAAAGAGCAAGCCGCCTTTTTACCCCGATTGGATTCGCAAAAACCGAGCGAAGATTTTTTCGCGTTGCGCCGCGAAGGCATCGGCTATCTCGAGCAGGGCGGTAGCCAATATTGGACCGATTACAACACTCACGATCCGGGCATCACGATCCTGGAAGCCTTGTGTTATGCATTGACCGATATCGCTTACCGAAGCGGTTGGGATATCAAGGACCTGTTGACCCGAGAATTCTCGACCGCCGCCGACCCGTTCCCGGCTCAAGCGTTTTATACCGCACGCGAGATACTAACGAGCGGTCCCGTCACACCGGACGATTTCAGTCGCGTGCTAATCGATTTGGAGCCGGTGCGCAATGCGTGGGTATTTTGTAAACAATGCGCCTGCGAAACCGATTATTACGCACTATGCGACGAAGATCGTTTGGTTTTGTCCTACCGCAAGCCCGAGCAAGGCGAGTTAGACCCGAAAAAAGTGGCGGTATTGGGTTTATACGAAGTCTTGCTGGAATTGGAATCCGACTCGGAGTTGGGCGACTTGAATACCCGCAAAATCCAGAAAACGCGCCTTTTTTATGACGCCGAAGGCAGAGTTCAGACTCGGGTCGTCGAAGTGCGTTTCCCCGATTTATCCCTGTCCGCAGCCGACGAATGGCAGGCTTTTTTAGATAATTTCCACGATTATGAGATCAGCGTCCGAATCGGCGCGGCCAAAGGCTACGATGTCTTGACCGATGCGACGTTGGATCAGGCCGGCAAGGAGCGTTATTTAAAAAGACATTGGCGGGAATTGTTCCATGTGGATTTTCTGCTGACATCGGAAGCATTAACGCTGGCAATCGATAATGCCACGCTACGCATGTTCGGCAATGCCGATGCACAGGCGGAAACGAAGCTGGCCGAACTTGTAGAGTTGCTGGAAGACGCTTCGGATTCGGGAATCGTCGGGCTTTATCGGCGCAAAGCGCTCAAGATTGCTCAAGCCGTCGAACAGGCCAAAAGGTCATTGCATCAGAGGCGCAATCTCGATGAGGATTATTGCCGTATCGAAGGCATAGCGTTGGCCGAAATTGCGCTATGCGCCGATGTTGAAGTGGCCTCCGACGCCGATATCGATCGCGTGCAAGCGCGCATCTGGCAGGAAATCGAGCATTACCTAAATCCGCCGATTGCGTTTTACAGTTTGCAAGAATTGCGCGATGAAGGCTTGTCGGTCGAAGCTATTTTCAACGGACCGGCACTCGACAACGGTTTCATCAAATCCGAAGATCTGCAGCGAGCAACGTTGAAATCGGAAATCAGAACGTCCGATATCGTTAAACGTTTGATGGCGATCGACGGCGTTCTGGCGGTCAACAACCTGCTGTTGACCCTTTATGATCCGCAAGGCCGAATCGTCAAAGGCAAGGCCGACCCGATTTGGCAAAACGACGGCACGCCTGTGTTCGATCCGGATCGAATCAGCGCGGCCTGGTTGCTGATGCTCGACGATCGCAAACAGCCGCGATTTTACCGCGAAGCATCGCGGTTCTTATTTTTTAAGAACGGCCTGCCATTTCAAGCGCGCTACGACGAAGCCATTGCGACCTTGCATCAATTACGCGGCGAGGCCGAGCACCCGAAGATCAAAAATACGCCGAAAGACCTGCCGTTGCCGAAGGGAATATACCGAAATCCCAGCCATTATTTTCCGATACAAAATGAATTTCCGCAGAGTTATGGCATCGGCCCCGAAGGCCTGCCCAGCCATGCGTCCAAATTACGGCGGGCTCAAGCCAAACAATTGAAAGCCTATTTGCTGGTATTCGAACAATTCTTAGCCAATCAACTAGCACAGCTAGCGCAAAGTGCCGATTGTTTTTCGTTGGACCCCGGCATACATCAAACCTATTTTATCAAGGAGTTAACGCAAGACATCATCGACGGTTACGACGATCTGGTCGCCGGTTTGGGTAAGGAAAAACTCGAAAAGCTGATCGAGTCCGAACCGGAATTCTTGCAGCGGCGTAACCGTTTTCTCGATCATTTATTGGCCCGCTTCGGCGAACAGTTATCCGACTACACCTTATTGCTCACCGACCTTGCCGGCCGCCAAAAAGCGCAAGCCTCCTTGATCGACACCAAACTCGCCCTGCTCAAGGGACTACCGGAAATTAGTCGGTACCGTTACCGGTCGTTTGATTACACCGGCGAAGCCTGCGCGCCCGAGCAATATCCGGTTCTGAAAAAACGCGTGAATCTTCTGCTGGGCATTGCCGATCTGAATTTGGCATTGTCGCCATTGGAAACCATCGCCGGCAAGACCGAAATCGCCTTGGAGTTGATGGACTGGAACAATCGAACTTGGTTGACCGGCACGCTTGAGCTTGATGCATACGAGGCGTCCAACACCGCCGCTTACCGTACGGTCGTCAAGCAAATGAGCGACCCTAAAATTTATCGGATAGATGAGCAGACTCATCGATTAACGCTTGAGGAGGATACGATCGTATTGCGCGCCGCTTATCCGGATGATTTGGCGACAGAGGCCGAAGCGGAAACGATCAAGGCCGTTTTACTGAATTGGAGCGCTCACCAACGAACGATCCTAGTCGAACATGTCCTGCTCAGACCCAAGTTTCCCGGCGACGTGCTTTATCCTGTTTGCTCCGAAGGCGAATGTAAAACCTGCGGCGATGAAGACCCTTATTCATTTCGATTGACTTGGGTCATTCCGGGTTGGACCTCGCCGTATAACGTCAACTTGGACTTGCGAGCGTTTGCCGAACGCACGATACGCCAAGAAACCCCGGCGCACTTATTGAGCAAAATCTGTTGGGTTGGCAACAAAGGGATCATCGACAATCCCTGCGAACCGGTCGTTGACGAGTTGGCGGCGCTATTGCTCGAACAAGAGCAGGCTACCGAAGAGGAGGCCTGCGATTGTGCAAAAACGATTTACAGCGAATTCAGTCGAGTCTTCAAGGACTGGTATCACAGCAAAACCTTGAAATATTTCGATCCGGACGTCTTGCGGGCGCAATTGGCAAGCGAATTCGAGTCTAATCTGAACCCCGGAGGGATCGAATGTACCTTGGCGATCGGCGCTGTTTCATGGAGCGCTATCGTGTCGAAATTGACCGGGCATTTTGCTGAAATCGCCCGTTACGGCCGGCAATTCGAACGTTTCGAAACGGCTTGGTGCCTCTGGCTCGAAGCGAACGCCTCGATCGATTGGACCGAACAGCGCCTGCAGGAAAGAGTCGAAGCCTTGTTGGCCGGGTCCTTGCTCAATGGAGACCAAACGTCGTTGTGCCGATGTGCCGCCGGCATTCTTGCCGATTACGGCACGGCGTTTTCCGATCGGCTGAACGACTATGTCGAAAACAGCCTGGAACCGCCGGAAGATTTGACGTCGTTCGAACCGGCACCGATCGTGCTATGTTCCGATGCTCACTTTAAAGCCGGTACCGAAACCGAATTGAAAGCCTTGCTCGATAAGCATTACCAACACTACATTGAAGTGTCTTACCGGCTGAGAATCGTAGTCAATTTGCTGGCCGATCTGAAATCTATCTATCCCGAAGCGACTCTACACGACTGCGACGACGGCAGCGATCATAATCCGGTACTGCTCGATAGAACGGCCCTCGGTTCGCTCAATGCCGTACCACGGCCCTTTGAAAACCCATGAATACGGTCAAAACGTCATGAAAGCTGAACACGATCAATTTCCAATTTTCGAAGCCAATCAGGTACTGAGTAATCGGCATCTGAATCAGGTATTTAATTACTTGGACGAGCAAAACCGACTGACGCGCTCGAACCTGATCGGTATCGGTATCGTATGCGGGTTCGAACTCGAATACGCGACGTCTCCGGAAGCGGTTATTCGGCTATCGAAGGGCATCGGTATCACTTCGGAAGGCTACTTGATCTGCGAAGCCGACGATATCGAGCTGAGCGACTATCGTTCATACACGCTGCCCAACGATATCGAGTATGCACCCTTCGAAGGCTATCCGCTTTGGGAACTGTTCCCGAACGGCGAGCCGAATACCCAAGCCTTGAATCAACCGTCCGGTTTTCTTAACGATAAGGCGCTGTTGTTGTTTTTGGAGTTGAAAAAGGCCCCGCTGCGCAATTGCAGTCCGAATAATTGCGACGATAAGGGATCGTCGGTGACGGTCACGCTTAGGCGTTTGTTGATCAAACGCACCGATTTAGCCGACATCATTGCTGCGCTCAACGGCCTCGATGCGGGTCTGAGTTCCGCCGATTTGGAGAATCAATTGGCCGAACGTTTCAATCTGCCGGATTTGCGTTTGCCGAACATCAGCGTGCCGAGTACGTCCTTGGCGACTTCGCAGCAGGTCTTGGCGGCATTTCACGCCGTTTTTTCGTCTTCCGGCTTGGCCGCTAAACTCGGCGAGGCCTTATCGGCAGCGTATCGAGCCTTTAAACCGCTCGTCGAAAACGATTATCCGAACGACCCGTTCGAAGGCTTCGACGCGAAATTCGGTTTTTTGAATAGCCAACCCGATTCGGCCGAACAAGTTTTATTTCTATCGTATTATTACGATTGTTTCGACGACTTGTTGTCCGCTTACGACGAATTTCGCTGGCAAGCGGCTGAGTTGATTTGTTTATGCGGCCCGCCGGCAGAGTTGTTTCCACGGCATTTAATGGTGGGTTTATTGTTTCCCGAAGCCGTCGCCGAGCCCGGCCATTACCGGCATCGTTTTTTGCCGTCTCCTGCGGTCGGCGCCTGTACAGAGCAAACCCGAACGCTACAACAGTTGTTCGCGCGTTTGGTCGAGATGGTCGAGCGCTTTTCGAATAAGCCGCCATTAACGAACGATGCAACGCAGCAGATCAAGATAACGCCTAGCCGTTTGGGCTCCGTCGCATTATCGGAGAAGGCGATTCCTTACTATTATTTGCAAACCGGCAATCCGCCGTTGTATCGCTTATGGAATCCGGTTTTGACCCGGCGCGGTCGGGCCGCACAAAATCTTAGCTACCGCGCTTTTGAATATGCTTCGCAAGCGTTCGTACTCGAGCCGCTGCGTTTCGATCTTGAGCCCTACAATTTTTTGCGCATCGAAGGACACTTAGGCAAACCCTATCAGGATGTACTGGAAAACCTGCTGCTGCAAAAAGAGCGTTACCGATTGCCGATACAAATCATGGCATTGCGTACCGGAGAGTTCGACGAATCCGGAAGCGTCGATCTTAAAGAGCATGCCTGTTATTTCGAGGATTTACTGACGCTCTACCGAGCCTACAAGCGGGAAATTTCTTGTGCATCTTCTAAGGCGCTTTCGGCCTTGTTGAACAAAGACATCGGCCGGCAAGCTCTCGCCGCCGAAAGCCGCATAGCGATGCTCGATCGGCAGCCCGGTACCTTGGGCGCCTTATTCGCCGAAAAATATCAGGGACGGGATGTATGCGATTTGGTCGATATTGGCGAACCCCCTTTGATGAATGCCGCGATTCGGTCGGTGGGTTATCTCTACAAATTCGATCAACTATTGGTTGACGATCTCATCGAAATCGACTGGTCGTCATTGCACAAAAACACGGCGGGTCTTAAACAATGGACGGTCGAAATCGAAAAACAGCGGAAAGGCGATGAAAGCGCGGGCGAACTCGATTGGAATACTCTTTCTCTTGTCTTGAAATCGATGCTCGATCAATGCAAGCTCGAAGCATTGGAATTGATAGAAGAAGAGTTGCTGCGGCGTATTCACGAAATTAAGAAAAAACGCTTTTTGAGCCATTTTTTACAACAACACCCGGGTATTCGCCATAAAGCCGGCGTACCCATCGGCGGCACGTTCGTATTGGTCTATCACGAGACGTCCAAAACCGACGCGAAACCTGCGGTATCGGCAGTGAATAATATGGCCGCCGTTACCTCAAACATTGAACGCACGCCGTCGTCCGTAGCGAATAGGAGAGCTTTAGATGCTGTCGAAAGGCTGAGAAGCAATCCCGCGTTGGCTGTCGATAACGATTTGCAATGGCTACTAGAAACCGTCACCGGAAGACCGTTTCGCCCTGAAATAGCTGTGCCGTCGCCCTGGAGTAAGCTGTTGGATGCGGTTGTCGGGCAATTATCGGACGGTTCGGTCATTGCCGATTTTTATTTGCCTTATTTGTGCTGTTCGGACTGCGCGCCGATTCAATTCGTCTTGCCGAAATCGCCGCCGACCTTCGATATCGAAATGGGCTGCACGAATCCTAACCATCAAGCGGAAGTTTTCGTGATACCGCTGAGCGGCAAAGCGCCTTATCGATTGCAGTTGAACGATCAAGCCTATGTGCCTTTGACCGATGAGCCGCTAATATTGAACGCGGGCGTACATCGCATTCGGATCATCGATGCCGACGATAGCGAATCGACGGTGCGCGATATCGTGATCGCCGAGCCTTTGCGTTTGCTCGAACCTGAATATCGATGCACCGATGCCGATGCCTATATCGCGACTGTGCAGATTACCGGCGGCACGCCTCCGTATTCGGTAAACGGCGAATTGTTAAGCGCCAATGTGTTCGTTTCCTCGCCGACAGCGAGTGGTCAAGTGCTTCCGGTCGAGGTCGTGGACCATAATCAATGCAGCGTCAGAACCGAATTGGTCTTCGTTTGCGAAGCGGAATGCGATTTACCGTGCGAAGGTTTGTCGCGGCGTTGCGCTTATCGTTTATGGCTGCAAGCGCCTGGCCCGGAAACGTCTTATGAGGTGGTTCGACTAAGCGGCAATCCGATCCGTTTCCGCTTCAATGGTCAGGATTTCGAGATAGGCTCGGAAAAAGTCTTTGCGGATTTCACGGCGGCTAATTTGAATCAATCCTTTGAGGATACGATAGGCGGAGCCATCAAATTACTGAACGCGTCGATCGAAGAGGTGTTGGTCCAAGCATTCGGCGAGGCGGGAAGAGAACGCGTGATCGTCGCTTACGAGCCGGACGAGATGGAACCGTTCGCGGTATTGCGGATCGAGCATTTTGTTTGCGAACGCTTCAGTTTGGAATGGAGCATGAGCTATGCGCAACCTGCACCCGTCTTCGATGTCAGCGTGCGCTATAGCAATGAGTCGTTGGCTGACGGTAATCCGTTCAACGGTGTGATTATAAGAGACCGCAGACGCAATACGGAAACCCGGATTCCGGCCTTCGATTGCAGTGAACGCAACCGCTGCGCCGACGGCGAATTCAGCAGACTTTGCGACGAACCTGACATCCGGCCTACGATTGCATTCGAGTCGGTCGGTACTAACCGAATGAGCTTTTCGGGAGGCATCGAAGGCAATGCATCGATTCCAATCGTCGCCTGGATATGGGATTTTCCATCCGCTCGAACGTCCGAATCGGTGTATGCCGGTGAAAAAGTCGAGGTTGAATTCGAGAAGCCAGGGCCTAGCGCAAGACTCACCGTAATCACGGCGAACGGCTGCCATTACGTTGCCGAACGAACTTTATTGCTCCAATGAGCGAGTTAATTCAATGAGCGACTTACTTCGATGAACGCCGTGATTCGATGTTATGCGCTCGATGCCGAAACCATTGGCCCCGAGTCGGTCGGCGTCGAATTACAACGCCTATTGACCCGTTTGACTCACGACCAAATCGTTCGAACCATCGACGGTGTTTTGGAACGTTGTTCGTCGCCGAATGATTATCTGTATATCGAACGTTTGTCGATCGATGTCGGAAGCGTCGATCTGGCGCAATTGGAAAGCGAGTTACCGAAAAGAATCGCTGCCAATCTGGAACGAGCCTTAGCCGATGTTAGCGCTTCGAATGTCGACGACTCGAGGGCGCTAATCGCCGGCGAAAATTATCGGCAATCGAGACAACAAATCGTAAACGAAGCCCTGTTGTTTTTTTTGAGGGCCGGCCGCTTGCCTTGGTCGTTCCGTTTGCCGGACGGGCGAAATTTGGAACAGGTTTTGACCGAAAATTGGCGTAATAACGAGTCCGCCTTGGGTGAAAGGGATTTCAGCAAGGCGCTGATCGGAGTTTTACAGAACGATGCAGCTAGAGTCCGTTTGCTTCGGCAGTTTTCGACGGATTTCGTTGTCCGCTTATTAGTTCGCTATTTTCCGGAAACCGCTGTCGTTTTCGAGAAAATACGGCAAGGCTTAACGGATTTCGTACCGCCCGCGATTGCCGAAGACGACCGATTAAGAACGGTTGTGCGGAACCTGTTGGTCATATTGTCATCGGGTCAAGGCGTTAGTCAAACGATGCTGGACGATATGGGCGCAATTGTTAAAGACCGATACGACGCAAACTACGCGCCGGATCGACATTTCGAAGTAAAGCGGCAACATCAAGACTCTCGGCGAAGCGATTCGGCGTCGCGGTCTTCAACACCAGCGACACATCGGCAGGAAGACGAGCCACTAGCGCATTCTTCGTATCCCTTCGACGATCCGGACATCGCCGAAGGCGTTTATGTCGATAATGCCGGTCTGGTGCTGTTGCATCCATTTTTGCCGCAACTGTTTACCGCATCGGCTTGTTTGCAAGACTATAAAATCGTTAAAACCGGCAGGGCCTTGGCGCTTTTGCATTATCTGGCAACCGCAGAAACGGTTGCACACGAATACGACTTGGTATTACCCAAGGTACTGTGCAATATCGACTTGCCGGTGCCGGTCGAAACGCTAACGGAACTGAGTCACGAAGAACGAAGCGAAGCCGATGAATTATTGACTGCCGTGGTGAAACATTGGGACGTTTTACGAAATACCTCGATCGACAGTTTACGAGGAACGTTTATTCTGAGGCCCGGAAAGCTGATCCGGCGCGGCGATGGCGACTGGCAACTGCATGTCGAATATCGAAGCTGCGACATTTTACTGGATAGCCTGCCTTGGAACATTGCAACGATTAAGCTGCCGTGGATGCAAAACCTGCTTTGGGTGGAGTGGAGCCTATGAAAACCGGTGTAAAAAAATCATCCGGCACTGTTTCGAAACCGGCCAATCAAGCTTTTTTTGCCAAGGCCGGTTCGAGCGGATTTTTTGCGGCCGCGAATGAACCGAAGGCGCCGGCCGTGCAATTGAAAATGACGGCCAACAAGCCCGGTGACAAATTCGAAAATGAGGCCGATAACATGGCCGATAAGGTCATGAAGATGCCGGCGCCGGAAGAGAGAATGCAAAAGGCGGAATTACCGGAGGAAAAAGTTCAGAAACAAGAAGAGCCACTACAAAAAGCCGAGCTTCCAGAAGAAAAAGTCCAAAAACAAGAGGAAGAACCGCTGCAAAAAACCGAAGAGCCCGAGCGAGCGATACAAAAGCAGGAAGACGAAAAACTGCAAAAGACCGAAGCTCCTGAAGATAAGTTGCAGAAACAGGAGGAAGAGCCTTTACAAAGGGCTAAACCTCCCGAAGAACTGCAGAAAGCCGAATTACCCGATGAAGAGATCCAGAAAAAAGAAGAAGAACCATTACAGCGCAAAGGCGACGGCGCGCCAGGCGTCAGTAGTCAGGTCCAATCGGCGATTCATAATAAAACCACCGGCGGCGAGGCCTTATCCGGCGATGTTCGAGGCTTCATGGAGCCGCGCTTCGGCGCCGATTTCAGCAATGTCCGGATTCATCGAGATGCTGAATCCGGGGGCTTAAGCAATCAATTGAGCGCTAAGGCATTCACCTTCCGCAATCACATATTCTTTTCCCACGACCAATACCGGCCCGGTACCGGCGAAGGCAAGCAACTGCTCGCACACGAGCTTACCCATACGATACAACAGGGCGCCGCCGTGCAGCGCAGTCCGCAAGTGACGACGACCGCGACTCCGCCTGCTCTTCAGCGTGGCTTCTTGCCTGATCCGAGGGATTTCATTGCAAGAAAGGCAGCCTTGATTCCGGGCTTTCCGATGTTGACCGTCGTGATTGGCATGAACCCGGTGACCGGTGCGGCTGTCGATCGCAGTCCGGGAAACATCATGAGGGGAGTCATCAGTCTGCTGCCCGGAATCGGCCCGGTTATCAATCAGGCTTTGGAAAATCATGGAATCTTTTCGAAAATCAGCGACTGGGTTTACCAACAGTTCGATGCACTCAAGGAAATGGGGAGCGGTATTTGGGAAAGCGTTAAACAATTTATCAAAGAGCGATCGATTACCGATATCAAAAATCTGGATGCTGTTTGGGAGCAGGGCAAACGCCTCATAACCGGACCGATAAACAGAGTGAAATCTTTTGCCGCCGGTCTCGTTGGCGGAATTGCCAACTTAATCAAGGATGCAATTCTCAAACCGATCGCAGAGTTCGCTCGCAGCCAAACGAATGCTTATCCGTTGTTGTGCTCGGTACTCGGTAAAGATCCGATCACCGGAGACAAGTCTCCGGACGATGCCGAGGCGTTGATTGGCGGATTCATGAACTTGATCAATCAGGGCGATGTCTGGGCCAAAATTCAGGAAGCGAATGCGGTAGCGCGCTGCATGGCTTGGTTCAAAAAGTCGATGCAAACTGTCAAAACTTTTGCCGCACAAATTCCGGGGCTATTTATTGCCGCGTTCAAGGCATTGGAAATCAAGGATATTATTCTGATTCCGCTCGCGTTCGGTAAACTGGCCAAGGTCTTCGGTTCGTTCGCGGGCCAGTTCATCGGTTGGGCGGGCACCGCCATTTGGAATCTTCTAGAGATTATTTTTGACACCGTTAAACCCGGCGTAATGGGTATCGTTAAGCGTACCGGCGGCGCATTGAAAGCGATTCTAAAAAATCCTTTACCTTTCGTCAGTAATTTGGCGGCGGCCGGTAAGTTGGGTTTCCAAAAATTCGCCGGCAATTTTCTAGGACATCTCAAAAAAGGGTTATTCGAATGGCTAACCGGTTCATTGCCGGGTGTTTATATTCCTGCTTCGTTTGCATTGGGCGAGATTGCGAAGTTCGTGTTTTCGGTGTTGGGATTGACCTGGCAAAATATGCGCGTCAAGTTAGTCAAAGTGCTGGGCGAAAAAACCGTTCAGGCGCTCGAAACCGGTTTCGACATCGTCAAAACATTGGTCACGCAAGGACCCGCTGCCGCATGGGATAAAATCAAGGATCAGCTTTCGGACCTCAAGGACACCGTGGTCGGAGGAATTATCAGCATGGTTGTCGACATGGTCGTCAAAAAAGCAGTTCCCAAGATTGTTTCAATGTTTATACCGGGTGCCGGTTTCATTTCGGCTATTTTGTCCATTTACGATCTAGTGATGGTCGTCGTGCAGAAATTGTCGAAAATCGCCCAGGTCGGCGCCGCATTCGTCGGTTCGATCGTTCAAATCGCCGCCGGCAACATCGGTGCGGCGGCCAAACGCGTCGAATCGGTACTAGCCGGCATGTTGTCTCTGGCGATCAGTTTTCTCGCCGGCTTCGCAGGTTTCGGTAAAGTTGCCGATAAAGTCATGGGAGTGATCAATAAAGTTCGCGTGCCGATTGATAAGGCGTTGGATAAGTTGATTGGCTGGATTGTAGGTAGGGCGAAAGCTTTGTTTTCAAAACTATTTGGGAAAAAGGATGACAAACGTACTGAAAATGAGAAAAAACGAGATTTGGAATCGGCTATTCGAGTGTCGGAAATTTTACTCGATAACCCAAAAATTAGCACTAAGCGGTTGGATAAAAAGCTAATTTCTATCAAAAAGAAATACAAGTTGACCTCACTAACACTCGTCAAGGCGTCGGAAAACCAAGACTCGGAAACCAGTTATGTAAGCGGGGAGATTAATCCAAAGCTCAATTCAAGAAAAGTTTCGAAATCGAAGTCTTCCGGACCGTTAGTGGCTTCGGTAAAAGTCACATCAAAAGGTGTTTCAAAAGATGTTCAGGAAAGATTGGCGCCGGCAGAACACGATTGGGCGGAATATGAACGAGGGGCCATGCAAAATGTAGTTTTGGGCGAGTTGATTCCCGAATGGGAAGAAAGAACCGGAGTTCCCATTACGACTAGCGATCCAAAATTAGAATCCGCGCAGTATATGGCGAGATTTAAGACTCAAAAAGCGTTTCGTGTCGGAAGCCGGCGGCCGCGTCCGGAAGGCCGTGTTGAAATCAAACAACCGGGAGGCAAAGGGAAAATTTCGCATGTGTTCGCGGTTGAAGTGACTACTATTCGCGACCTGACCGATACTAGCGGCGAAACCGGAGGACCGGTAAGACATAAGCTTGCTCAAATTCCCAATACGATCGAAACTTTAATAAGCAAATATGGACCAGGGCCGGAAATCGAATACACAATAATTTGTCCTAGAGACTTAAAACCGGATGAACAATCATTGCTTGAGAGTTTAGTAAATCGGCCGGATGCAAAAAATTTGAAGATCGTTTGGGTGAAAACGGGGGCATGATGAATCGCTTAGGCAGACGATCATTTTTTCTGGTTCCCACGGTCCTCCGTGGGAACCCATACCTTGGCAGCCTAGGCAAGATCGGTATGCAATCCCACGGAGGACCGTGGGAACGAGTCCCGTGGTACGCTGTGCGTACCACGGTAAACCCTACCGATGTTAACCAAGCCAATGTGATTTGACCTGAGTAAGGATTCGATGCTTAAGAATAAGCACAAATCGGCATTTTTTTCTGGTTCCCACGGTCCTCCGTGGGAACCCATACGTTGGCACCCCGTGGCAAGATGGGTATGCATTCCCACGGATGACCGTGGGAACGAGTCCCGTGGTACGCAGTGCGTACCACGGCAACCCTACCGAAGTTAACCAAGCCAATATGATTTGACCTGAGTAGGGATTCGGTGCTCAGGATAAACATAAATCGGCATTTTTTCGGTACTTATCCTCAATAAAATTCAATGAAATGACTCAATGAACGTTGACATCGTAAACCTTGAAATAGCGCTTAAATGGTTAAAATCCTTTATTGAAGATTGCCTATATTCACGCCTTAAAAAACCCTCGGAAATTGAAATAAAGTCGTTGAGTTTTTATAGCAGTGAATCATGGCTGACCGAATTCATAGAAAAATACAACCCTTGCCTGGAAGAGTTTGTCATACTGTTACTCGCTATCGTTCCTCACCTCCAACCCCATTTCTTCAACAAATTGATTTCCGAATTTCTCCCCGAAGGCGGCGATTTCCCCGAATTCGGCGGCGTCAAAGGCACTAATCACCGAGGCATTTTACCCACAGGAGAAACCGCGCAATTCATTCTGGCCGGGGACGATCTGGAAAAACGTCTCGAAGTTCAAAAAATCTTCAACGACGACCATTGGTTCGCTAAACAAAAAATTCTGCGGCTCGACCCGGTTCCCGAAGGCGAGCCGATCATGAGCGGGCGCTTGGTGCTCGACCCTGAAATCGTCGAATGGTTGACGCTCGGCACGGTTAGCAAACCGCGCTTCAGTATCGACTTTCCGGCCGAATATATCGAAACCGAAATGGCTTGGGACGACTTGGTACTGCCGCCGTCGACCTTGAAACAAATACGCGAAATCGAACATTGGATCGAATACAACGATACCTTACTGCAAGACTGGGGCATGAAGAAAAAGATCAAGCCGGGCTATCGGGCGTTATTCTACGGACCGCCCGGCACCGGCAAAACCTTGACCGCGACACTGCTCGGCAAGCAGACCGGCAAGGACGTGTTCCGCATAGACTTGTCGCGCGTCGTATCGAAATACATCGGCGAAACCGAAAAGAACCTGTCGCGTCTGTTCGACAAGGCCGAAAACAAAGATTGGATCTTATTTTTCGACGAAGCCGACGCATTGTTTGGCAAGCGCACCGACATACGAGACGCCCACGATAAATACGCCAATCAAGAAGTCGCTTATTTATTGCAGCGCATCGAGAACTATAACGGCTTAGTGATTCTGGCCTCAAACCAGCGAGCCAATATCGACGAGGCGTTCGTGCGGCGCTTTCAAACTATCATTCACTTTCCAATGCCGGGGGCGGATGAGCGCTACGAGATCTGGCGCAAAACAATTCCCGAACAACTCGAGGTTCATGTCGACATCAATTGGCGGCAGGTAGCGAACCGTTACGAATTGTCGGGAGCGAGCATTTTAAATGTTACCCACTATTGCGCGGTTGAAATCATAGCGGCGCAAAGCGCAAGGCTCGATCTAAAAAGACTGGAAACCGCGATCCAGCGCGAATTCATTAAAGAAGGCAAGGTTGTTTAGATTTTGCTCGCTACTATAAACCTAAAGCAGCAGATGATATGTGCTGTAGGCCGTTCCTGCCGAGCAAAGAAAGCGCCGTAGGGTCAGCTAACTTAAACGTCATTCCGCCAGGGATTGGCGGAATCCAGTGCCATGGATGGCAATGCCTAACCTTACCTGGATATCGGTAATCCATGCCAATATGACTAATAAAGCGGCAAATGCGCATAGGATAAGCGCTAAGATAGCTCTTATGGGTGCATGGCGTTACCATGAAACCGCCGCTGTTTACCAACATTTTCTGCTCTTTTCATATCTCATCAAGCAATTGATATTAAAAGTATAAAAAATTATCTTCATGAGAGCCAAATCGAAGCTTGAAAGGTCTAAAACACCTTCACCGGATTGGTGAAGCTCTTTTTAGGATAAAGCATCCCATCCATGCTGATACAACCGGGCCGGGCCTGTTCAACACTAAGCTCCAGACGACGTCGGCGCTGACGCGCCTCCCCGGCTAAGCTTGGCTTTAGCAGCTACTCCCACGTTTGCCCCTCCTTGCCAAATGAGTAAAAAAGGAATACTTTATACTCATGAGTGACTTTGAATACGATGACGATAAAAGCCAAGCCAATTTGGAAAAGCACGGAATCGACTTTCTGGATGCCCAGGCCCTCTGGCGAGACCCTGATCTGCTGGAACTCCAAGCTAGATCGGATGATGAACCTCGTTTTCTGGTCATAGGTCTGATTGGTTCGAAACACTGGTCAGCCTTCGTCACCTATAGAAACGGAACAGTTCGGCTTATTTCTGTAAGGCGCTCCCGCAAACGAGAGGTAGAACTATATGAAAGCTAAAGATTTTGATAAGAAATTTGACCAAGGCAAAAAAGACATCATTGATGATCTTGACTTATCCACGGCGCGTCGTGTCAACCAGGAACAGAAGCGCATAAATGTCGACTTTCCTTCGTGGGTAGTAGACTCGTTGGACCGTGAAGCGGCTCGTATCGGTGTTACCCGGCAATCGATCATCAAGGTCTGGCTGGTTGAGCGCTTAAAAGCTGAAGCTGCTAACAAACCGCTCAATGGTGACGTCTCAAACGGCGCACATTAGCAGAGCGTTAAAGCGCACTGATGTCGCACCTCTTCGCCAAATTGCTGTCTTTCCGTAGCACCCAAAAAAACGTCATGCTATCGCTGGCGGAGCAATTCTTACAATTTATGAGTTGGTTGCCGAGGTTCGCGCCAAAGTCATTGCTTGTGGTGTTGCTCGGAGTGCTGCCATCTCTGAAAATTACCCGTTGCTTCACGTATTGTAACTTTCTCACTGTGGTTATAACCGTGCGCTCACTAACCCGGCAGTCGAGAGGGAATGCGCAAAAGCGCGCAACCTCACACTTTTACGTTAGGTATCCTCGTCAAGGAAAGTTAAATGTTAATTGAGTGTAGTGAATGCAAAGCACGAGTATGCGGACATTTTTACTATTCGCACTTATCTCCTGAAATGTCCGTCATGTAATTCAGCACTCGTTGGTGAATCAGAACAAGATGTGGCGGAAAGCCATGCGGGCTGGTGAATTCAGAAGTTAAGTTTCTCATCACACGCTATCAGAATTGAAAATCAAACAATACCAAGTAGATGCTTTTGCTACCCGAGCATTCGAGGGAAATCCGGCGGCAGTGTGTGCCCGTTGAAGAACTGGCTGGATGATGATTTGCTTCAAGCCATCGCTGAAGAAATCAACTTGTCGGAGACCGCATTCTTCGTACCTAGCGCAAAGGGGTTCAATCTGAGATGGTTTACTCCAATCAAGAAGGTTGTTCTTTGTGGACATGCCTCATTGGCAAAGGCTCACATAATCTTTGAATCTCTTGGCTTCACGGAATTAGTCATTACATTTGAAACGCGTAGCGGTGATCTATTCGTGAAAAAGCGGGGAAGTCTCTTGCAAATGGATTTCCCCGCGAACAAGTTAACCGCTTGCGAGATTTCCGAAGCCTTGGTTCAATGTTTTGCGTGCGTCCTATAGAGGTGTTGGCCGGCAACGACTACATGGTCGTGTTTGATAGCGAAGCCCCCAGCTCGGTTTGCTCGTTTTGCGCGGCGTTATCGTGACTGCGCCAGGCACTGATGTGGATTTTGTCAGTCGTTTCTTTGCCACTAAGATCGGCATTCCAGAAGATCCCGTCACCGGTGCCGCCCATTGCAAGCTTGCGCCATACTGGGCCGGAAAACTTGGTAAAAATACTCTGTCCGCCAGACAGGTTTCAAAGCGTGGCGGCAACCTCGCATGCGAGGTAAAAAACGATAGAGTAGTACTGTCCCGAAGTGCCGTAACGTTCATGGCGGCCGAAATTGCGTTCTACACCTAACGAGGCGCTCAAGCGGTCGGCTTAGCTTTGCGTTATGGTAATGAGGGAAATCGTTTCAACAACCTTTACAAATATTTCCCATCGTTTCTGTTATTCCAGTGCCTTTATTTCGATTAACTCGGGTTCTCATCGAGAATCTGATGGTACATATATAAGGTATGGGCTAAGATTACAACCGAATCGAACTGAACCGAATCACTATTATGGCCTCCACAGAAGCATTCACCGTCAGAACCGAACCCGACATTGTTCACCAACTCGACCACATGGCCGAATCGCTGGACCGGTCACGCAATTACATCGTCAATCAGGCGTTGAAGGAATATCTCCAGCATCACGCCTGGCAGATCGAGAAGATCAACCAAGGCATTGCCGCCGCCGATCGAGGCGAAGTCGTCGAACACGATGATGTCATGCGCGAAATGGAAGAGCTGATCGAACGGAAAGCCCAAGGGAAAGCGTGAGGATCGTCTGGACCGAACCCGCCCGACAGGATTTACGGGATATCTTCGAATACATCGCCACCGGAAACCCCAAAGCTGCTCGTACTCTTTTAGCCGAAATCAAAGCGCGTGTCGATGTGTTGATAGATCAACCGCAGTTAGGCCGCGAAGGTAGAGTGGAAGGAACACGCGAGTTAGTTTTGACCGGTAGCCAATACATTTTGCCGTATCGGGTGCAAGGGCAGCAGATTCAGGTTTTAGCGGTGTTTCATGGCCGAAGAGAATGGCCGGATCAATTTTAATTATGGAAAGAATGACATGGCGAAAGTCAAAAAAGAAGAAAAACAAGAGCCTTTAGAAAAACAACTCTGGAAAGCGGCCGATAAACTCCGCAAGAACATCGATGCCGCCGAATATAAGCACGTCGTATTGGGCTTGATCTTCCTTAAATACATTTCCGATTCATTTGAAGAACTGTTTGCCAAACTCCAAGCGGGCGAAGGCGAATATGCCGGTGCCGATCCCGAAGACAAGGACGAGTACAAAGCCGAAAATGTCTTTTTCGTGCCACCGGAAGCACGTTGGTCATTCTTGCTGGCCAAGGCCAAGCAGCCTGAAATTGGCAAATTCATCGACGCCGCGATGGATGCCATTGAAAAGGAAAACCCCTCGCTCAAAGGCGTTTTGCCGAAAGTCTATGCCCGGCAAAACCTCGATCCGACCAATCTTGGCGGTCTGATCGATTTGGTCGGCACTATCGCACTGGGCGATGCCAAGGCCCGTAGCGCCGATGTTTTGGGTCATGTGTTCGAGTATTTTCTCGGTGAGTTCGCTTTGGCTGAAGGTAAACAAGGCGGCCAGTTCTATACTCCGCGTAGTATCGTGGAATTACTGGTTTCAATGCTCGAACCCTACAAAGGCCGCGTGTTCGATCCGTGTTGCGGCTCCGGCGGCATGTTCGTGCAATCAGAAAAGTTTGTCGAAGAAAACCAAGGCAAGATCAACGATATTTCGATCTATGGACAGGAAAGCAATCAAACCACTTGGCGGCTGGCAAAAATGAACCTGGCCATTCGTGGGATTGATAGCTCGCAAGTCAAATGGAATAACGAGGGATCGTTCCTGAATGACGCGCATAAAGACCTGAAAGCCGACACTGTGATTGCCAATCCGCCGTTCAATGACAGCGATTGGAGTGGGGATTTATTGCGTAATGATGGGCGTTGGCAATACGGAACGCCACCCTCCGGCAGTGCCAATTTTGCATGGCTCCAGCACTTCATCTATCACCTTTCACCGACCGGCAAGGCGGGGATTGTACTGGCAAAAGGCGCTCTTACCAGCAAATCCAGCGGAGAAGGTGACATCCGTAAGGCTTTGGTCGCGGACGGTAATCTGATTGATTGCATCGTCAATTTGCCCGCCAAACTGTTTTTGAACACCCAGATTCCGGCGGCGCTGTGGTTTATGAACCGCGCCCGCAATAACGGCCACCCACGCAAAGCCGAAATCCTGTTCATCGATGCCCGCAACATGGGACATTTGATTAACCGCCGCACTCGTGAACTCTCGCATGAGGATATCCAAAAGATCGCTGATACCTACCATGTGTGGCGTACCGGCGAAGGCGAATATGAAGACATCAAGGGCTTTTGTGCATCCACTTCAATCGGGCGGGTGGCCGAACTGGATTATGTTCTGACTCCTGGGCGCTATGTCGGCTTGCCCGACGAAAAGGATGATTTCGATTTTAAGGAACGGTTTACCACATTGAAAGCCGAGTTTGAGGCGCAGTTGTTGGAAGAAGCGGAGTTGAATAAGGCCATTGCTAATAATCTGGCGAAGGTGCGGCTATGAGCGGGTGGAAAAATACTTGCCTAGCAGATGTGTGCAGCGATATTTCCTATGGCTACACAGCAAGCGCAAATCAAAATGGTGTCGGACCGAAATTCCTGCGGATAACCGACATTGTTCCCAAAAGAATAAATTGGAACGAAGTTCCGAATTGTCTAGCTAGCGAAAAAGACATTGAGAAATATAAGCTTAAAGAAGGCGATATCGTTATCGCCAGAACAGGCGCTACAACTGGTTACAACAAAATCATTAAAAATCTTGAGCATGATGCTGTGTATGCGTCGTACTTAATTCGTTATGAAATAAATAAAAACTTGGCTTGTCCCGAATATGTCGGGCACATACTTCAGTCATCATCTTGGTATGACTATGTAGATGCAATAGCAGGCGGTTCGGCCCAGCCGGGAGCCAATGCAAAACAACTGGGTAGTTTTGAATTTCAACTACCCACCATTCCAGAACAAGAAGCCATTGCTGCCGTCCTGTCCAGCCTCGACGACAAAATCGACCTGCTGCACCGCCAGAACAAGACCCTCGAAACGATGGCTGAAACGCTGTTCCGGCAGTGGTTTATTGAGGAAGCGGGAGAGGATTGGGATGAAGGGCGCTTGGGCGATGTTATCGAGTTGCACTATGGAAAAGGATTAAAGACAGAAGAGCGAGCAGGTAGAGGCTATCCCGTTGTCGGCTCCAGCGGCATCGTCGATCACCACACGGAGTTCTTGATAAAAGGGCCAGGCATTGTCATTGGGAGAAAGGGAACGCTCGGCAAGGTGATCTACCTTTGGGACAATTTTTATCCGATCGATACAACCTATTACGTAAAGTCAAATGTAGAGTCTGCGGGATTGTTGTATGAATATTTTCTGTTGAAAACGATAGGCTTTGAGGACATGAATACCGATTCCGCAGTACCGGGATTAAACCGCGATATAGCGCTATCGACAGAGATAAGAATTCCACCAGAGGACAAATTACATGCCTTTAACGAGCTTGTAGCTGATTTTGTCGGCAAGCTCAAAACGAATAGAGATCAGATTCTAACTCTCGAAAAACTCCGCGACACCCTGCTTCCCAAACTGATGAACGGCGAAATACGGGTGAAAATTGCCTAACTGCACAAAAAAGCGCATCATTCGATGACATTTTATGGAGGCCATTATGCGCACGACGGTTGTATTAGATGATGAATTACTCGAAAAAGCTCAAACCTTAACCAACCTAAAAGAAAAATCCAGCCTGATCAAAGAAGCCTTGAAGGCTCTGATTGAACGCGAGAGCGCCAAGCGCCTAGCCAGCCTGGGCGGTATTGCCCCCGATTTGCAGCCCATCCCGCGCCGGCAAACCGAGTTGTAACAATGCCGGTGTTGGTGGATACCTCGGTATGGATCGATCACTTTCGCAAAAAAGAACCCGCGTTGGTCGGTTTATTGGAAAACGGCCAAGTGTTGGGTCATCCGTTGGTCCGGAGTGAACTCGCGTTAGGCAATCTGCCGCAACGGTATACCCTTTTGGAGCTATTAGATCACTTGCCGCAAGCGCCGGTAGCTTTCGATGCGGAAATCAACCGGTTTATCGAAGCGAATGCCTTGTTTGGTTTGGGCATCGGTTTTGTCGATGTGCATCTGTTAGCCGCTGCAAAATTGGCGCTTAACGCCACCTTATGGACACGCGATAACCGACTACTGGCCGTTACTACGCAGCTCACTATGAGCTATCAACCCTAAGCATCAGCGCATGACTTCAACAAACCAACCACAACAAATCGCCATCTACCAAAATGAAGACGGCAGCATTCGCATTGATGTCCACTTGGAACAAGACACCGTTTGGCTTAGCCAAGCGCAAATGTGCGAATTATTCGACAAAAACAAGCGCACCATTTCCGAGCCTATCCGTAATATTTTCAAGGAAGGCGAGTTGCAAGAAATTGCAGTTGTCCGGAAATTCCGGACAACTGCATCCGATGGCAAAACCTATGAAGTCAATCGATATAACCTCGACGTGATCATCTCAGTAGGTTATCGGGTTAAATCACGACGTGGCACTCAATTCCGCATCTGGGCCAACACTATCCTCAAGCAATACCTACTGCAAGGCTACGCGCTCAACGAACAAAAACTGCGCGCCAGCAACGAAGACGGAGAAAAACGCATTGCCGATAACACCCTGGTTGCCTTTACTTTGCTGATCGCCGAAAGCAAACCGGAAGAAAAAGATACCATCATCAAAGTCATAATCAATTTAATCAATGGTAACAATGGATGACTCGTCAGACGGTTCCGAGCTGGCCAAACATCACACCACCAAGCAGCAACGCAAAGCCTTGGCCGAACGGATGAAGGATAACAATGATGAAGTCAAGCTCGTTATCGTCCGCAATATGTGGCTGACCGGCTTCGATGCGCCCTCAATTGTTGAAGTTCAATAAAATTAACTTGTACAGAGATTTAAATACAACTGCGGAGCAGTTACTTTAGGGGAAATCTGACGCTACAATCTCGTGTCGATGACATCTCCAAAATTGGTCTACTGGCAATGCGCCTGAGGCTAAATGGGGCCGAGGCGTAACCCGAGCGAATAACGATCCAATGCACCCGCGCGGCAAAGTCTGGCGTTTTCAAATGGATCACTCGTCGCCGCAGGGTGATTGGTAATGTTAGGCAAATAGGCAATAGAAACAATGGAAACCGTATCATACAAAGAGCTATTGAGCATTGTTGCCATCGTGTTGACTTTTCTGGCGACGGCTCCTTACATATATTCCATTTTGAAAGGTGCGACCAAACCGCATGTATTTTCATGGGTGATTTGGGGGACAACTACCTTCGTGGTTTTTCTGGCGCAACTTAATAACAAGGGCGGCGTTGGGGCTTGGCCAGTCGGGGTATCGGGGATTCTTACGATCTTCATTGCCATCTTGGCTTTCGCAAAGCGCGGGGATGTAACGATCACAAAAACGGATTGGGTATTCCTGATAACGGCGTTATCTTCTTTACCGCTGTGGTACTTCACCTCGGATCCGCTCTGGGCGGTTTTCATTCTCACAACAGTGGATGTGCTGGGGTTCGGCCCTACGATTCGCAAGGCCTATCACCAGCCGAAATCCGAGCCGTTAAACTTTTACGCTTTGTTCGCTATTCGCAATTTATTTGTTGTTATGGCACTTGAGCACTATTCAGTGACAACCGTACTTTTCCCAGCCGTGTTGGGGCTAACATGCGTATTCATCATGGTTTTGATGATGTACCGCAGACTAGCTATGGTAGCCATAAGTCAAGGAGAGCAATGATAAAGGCAGTTTTGCCTATCCGGTCAGGTAATTTCCCTGGAAAATTAGCGAACAATGACGCCTATAGCCGCAAACGCCGTTCAAGACGCGGTAAATTTTGTTGTTTCCCAAACTCCTTGGTATTCAGTCTCGCAAGCTCTAGCTTGCCAAATTCGCGAAGCTGGAGCTTCCCGTACTGCATTCCCAAGCCAAGAGCTTGGGAATGAGCGAAACACTAATGATGAGCGAGAAATCCGTAAAAATTATTTTAAATTAATCGTCATCATTAGTCTCTACAGTCGTTTCCCAACCGCCGCCCAAGGCTTTGTATAACGCCGCGAGCGCGGTTGCGGTCGCTGTTTCGCTTTGGGCTAGACTGCTTTGATCCTGCAGCAGTCTCGATTCGATATCCAATACCGTCAGAAAATCGCTGAGTCCGGCATTGAAGCGCAAGTGAGCGAGTTCTTGGGCTCTTTGACTCGCCTCGGCCGCCGCAGCCAGCAGTTTGCGCCTGGCGCGTTCCTGATTGTATTGGATCAGCGCGTTTTCGGTTTCTTCCAAGGCATTCAAAACGGTTTGTTCGTATTGCGCCAAATCGGCTTCGGCATGCGCATCGGCGGCATCAATACGTGCCAGCACGCGGCCGAGATCCAGCGCCGCCCAAGTAATTCTCGGACCCGCCGAAAAAGCGTCCGAACCGCCCGTAGCGAGTCCCGATAAGGAACTGGCTTCGAGTGCGATCGAACCGACGAAGGTGACGCGCGGAAAAAGATCGGCCGTCGCGACGCCGATGCGTGCAGTCGATGAGGCCAATGTGCGTTCGGCGATGCGGATATCGGGGCGGCGGCGCAGCAGTTCTGCCGGTGAGCCGATCTGTATCGTTTCGGGTAATTTCGGCAACGGGGCAGGGCGCGACAATCGTTCGGTCAGTGCGCCGGGAAATTGCCCGGTCAATACGCTCAAGCGGTGTATCGTTTTTTGGATCGCACTTTTTAGGGGCGGAATACCGGCTTTTGTGGCTTCGAGTTGGGCAAGCGCTCTCGATGTGTCGAGTTCGGTGCCTCGACCGTTGACGAGCCTGGACTGCGTGATTTCGGCTGTTTCGGCCTGATTCTCGGCGTTTTTTTGTGCGACGGCCAATTGATTTTGCAAGCCCCGTAACTCGAAATAATTACGCGCGACTTCGGCGATAAGGCTGACGCTCAAATCGCGCAGGCTCGCTTCTTGTGCGTCGACTTCGTCGTCGCTGGCTTCGACGCTGCGGCGAACGCGGCCGAACAAATCCAGCTCCCAAAAGGCATCGAAACCGATGTTATACAGTTTTAATTCGCGCGGCGCGAAGGTGCGGTTATTCATCGCGCCGAAACTGCGTTTCTGGTCGGTATAGCTCGCTTTTGATGTGATCGCCGGCAAAAGATCCAGACCGGATTCCAAATACAGTGCGCGCGCTTCCTCGAGATTGGCATAGGCCGTTTTCAGGTCGTAATTGTGCTCGACGGCTTGTTCGACCAAGTCATTCAACTGGCTATCCTCGAACAAGGTCCACCAGTTAAGCTCGATGCCTTCCTTAGAAAATTCAGGATGGACGGCCTGGCCGAATTCTTGCGGCGTTTCGATAAAGGGCAGTCGATAATCGGGACCGACTGCGCAGGCGCTGAGCAATGTCAGGCATAACGAAGTCAGACCCAATCCGAGATTAGACCGCGCCCGGCCGCTATTCGTAAAAATGACTTGTTTCATCATTCAGAATCCGATGTAGAGTGTTGCGGATTTGGTTTCCGCGAAGAAAACAGACGTTGGACCAGTCCCTGCACGCTGACATAGAACACCGGCGTCAACAACAGGCCGAACAGCGTGACGCCGATCATGCCGCTGAATACCGCGGTGCCCAGCAAGCGTCGGGATTCGGCGCCGGCGCCTTGCGCCAGCACCAGCGGCAGCACGCCCATGATGAATGCGAACGATGTCATCAGAATCGGGCGTAGCCGGACGCGCGAAGCATCCATGACGGCTGCGAAGCGGTCGAGTCCGCTTTCCTGGCGCTGTTTCGCGAATTCGACGATCAGGATCGCGTTTTTGCTGGCCAACGCGACCAGCACGATGAAGCCGACTTGGGTAAAGATGTTGTTGTCCATGCCGCTGAGCCAGATGCCGGTCATCGACGACAAGATACACATCGGCACGATCAAGATGATCGCGAGCGGCAATGACCAGCTTTCGTATTGTGCGGCGAGCACCAGAAATACGAAGACGACGCTGAGCGGAAACACCAGGAACGCGACGTTGCCGGCCAAGACTTGCTGCAGGCTCAGTTCGGTCCATTCGTAGCCGAAGCCGGGCGGCAGTTGTCGGTCGAGCAAGCGGCTCATGATATCGATGGCTTGGCCGGAACTGATTCCGGGCAAGGTGCCGCCGTTGATTTCGGCGGCCGGATACATGTTGTAGCGCGTGATCTTGTCCGGCCCGGTGATTTCCTTGATGTCTACGAGCGAGCCGAGCGGCACGATGCCGCCGGCCGCGTTCCGGGTTTTCAATTCGGCAATATCTTCCGGATGCATTCGGTATTCGGAGTCGGCCTGCGCGACGACTTGGTAGGTCCGCCCGAAGCTGTTGAAGTCGTTGACGTACATCGAGCCCAAATAGATTTGCAGCGTTTCGAAGACTTCCTTCAACGGCACGTCCATCGCTTTCGCGCGGGTCCGGTCGACGTCGAGAAACAATTGCGGCACGCCGGCCCGGAAGGTCGTGAATAGACCGGCAAGTCCGGGCTGTCGGTTTCCTTCGGCGATCATTTCATTGGCGACGTCTTGCAAGGCATCGATGCCGGCGCTGGTACGGTCCTGAATCTGCAGTTTGAAACCGCCGACCGAACCCATGCCGCGCACCGGCGGCGGCGCGAATACCGCGATATGCGCATTCGGTATTTGCGCGAGGCGTTGTTGCAGTTTTTTGATGATCTCGTTGGCATGCAGTTCGGGCTTGCCGGCGCGGTCCTTGAAGCTGTCCAGCGGAGTGAACATCGTCGCGACATTGGACTGATTGGCGCCGGTCAGGACCGACCAGCCGGAATAAGCGATCACATGCGCGACGCCTTCGGTATCGAGAATGATGCGAGTGGCTTCCTTGACCACGTCCTGCGTGCGGCTCAATGATGCGGCATCGGGCAGTTGCGTGTACAGAATCAGATAGCCCTGGTCTTGTTGCGGAATGAAACCGGTCGGCACTTTTTCGAAGGCCAGCCAGTTCAGTCCGTTCAGTCCGACATAAAGCGTCAATACCAAGACAGTCATCCGGATCAAGCGGCCGACCAGGCGCGCATAGCCTTCGCCGAAGCGATCGAAAAAGCGGTTGAAGCCGACGAAAAACCAGCCGAACAGCCGGTCGAGCAAGCGCGTGAAGGCATCCTTGTCGCCGTGCGCGCGGTCCAGCAACAATGCGCACATCGCCGGGCTCAAGGTCAGCGAGTTCAAGGTCGAGATCAGCGTCGAAACCGCGATCGTCAATGCGAATTGTTTGTAGAATGCGCCGGACACGCCGGTGATGAAGGCGGTCGGTATGAACACCGCGACCAACACCAGCGTCGTCGCAATGATCGGCCCGAGAACTTCCTCCATCGCCTTGCGCGTCGCGTCTCGGGCGCTCATGCCCTCGGCGATATGACGTTCGACGTTTTCGACGACGACGATCGCGTCGTCGACGACGATGCCGATAGCGAGCACCAATCCGAACAGCGACAAGGTATTCAACGACAAGCCCATGGCGGCCATCACGGCGAAAGTGCCGATCAACGACACCGGCACCGCGAGCAGCGGAATGATCGCGGCGCGCCAGTTCTGCAGGAAGACGATAACCACGACGACGACCAGCAGCAGCGCTTCGAATAAAGTCATGACGACCGCATCGATCGATTGCTGAATGAACACGACCGTGTCGTAGACGAGCGTGTAGTCGAGGCCCTCCGGAAAGTGCGTCTTCAATTTTTCCATCTCGGCTTCGATGGCTTTCTTGGTGTCCAAGGCATTCGAGCCGGGTAATTGGAAAACGGCTAGGCCGACCGTTTGTTCGCCGTCCAAATACAAACTGGAGTTGTAATCCTTCGCGCCCAATTCGATACGCGCGACGTCCTTGAGACGCGTGATTTTTCCGTCGGAACCTTGCTTGATGACGATGTCGGCGAATTGTTCCGGGTCGGTCAACCGGCCCAAGGTGCTGACCGTGTATTGATAGTCGGTCGCTTCCGGAGACGGTTGTTGGCCGACCACGCCGGCCGCGACTTGTGTGTTTTGTTCGCGCACGGCATTGACGACATCGCTTGCAGTCATGTTGCGCGCAGCGATTTTTTCCGGGTCCAGCCATAGGCGCATGCTGTAATCGCGCGCGCCGAACACGAGTATTTCGCCGACGCCGGGCAGCCGCGCGAGCGTGTCCTTGATTTGCAATAATGCGTAATTGCTCAGGTAGACGCTGTCATAGCGTTGATCCGGCGAAATCAGGTTGACGACCAGGCTGAGGTCCGGGCTGCGTTTCTTGACGCTGATGCCTTGACGCCGGACCTCCTCGGGCAGTTTCGGTTCGGCCAGCGCGACTCGGTTTTGCACCTGGACCTGTGCCTTGTCGAGGTCGGTGCCGGGTTTGAACGTAATCGTCAGCGCCATATTGCCGCTGTTGGTCGATTGCGACGACAAATACAGCATGTCTTCGACGCCGTTGACCTCCTGTTCGATCGGCGTTGCGACCGTTTCGGCGACGACCGCGGCATTCGCGCCGGGATAAACGGTGCTGACCATCACGGTCGGCGGCGCGATTTCAGGATACTGGGCGATCGGCAATGCGATCAGCGCGAGCCCGCCGACCATGACGATCAGGATCGACAAGACCGACGCGAAGATCGGACGATCGATGAAAAAGTGTGTAAATCGGTGCATGATTTTTTATTCTCCGCTAAACGTGATGGGCTCGGGCGCGACTTTGGCGCCGGGTCTGACTTTTTGCAGACCTTCGATCACGACTTTGTCTTCGGCCGTCAAGCCCTCGGAAATGACGCGCAAGCCGTCTATGCGCGCGCCCGGAATCACCTTACGGTATTCGGCCTGATCGTCTTGATTCAATACCCAGACGAAGCGTTGTGCCTGATCGGTACCGATAGCGCGATCCGGCAGCAATAGCGCCGGATAGGGGGCACCGCCTTGTATGCGCACGCGGGCGAAAAAGCCCGGACTCAACAGATTATGGGTATTTTCGAAAACGCCTCGCAAAGTCACGGTGCCGGTATCGGTATCGGCGCTCGGCGCGATATAGTCGAGCGTGCCGCGATGCGGAAAATCGCTTTCGTCGGTCAAGCTCAGTTGCATCGGCATGCCTTGAAGATTCTCGCGGCCGCTGAGTTGACGTTTGTATTTCAATACCGAACGCTCGTCGGCGTCGATGTAGACATAGACCGGATCGATCGAGACGATGTGGGTCAGCAGCGTCGCGGCGCCGCCGCCGTTGACGAGATTTCCTGCCGTGATCAATTCGCGCCCGACGCGTCCGTCGATCGGCGCATGAATGCGCGTGTATTCGAGATCGAGCTTGGCTCGGTAAACGTTCGCTTCAGCGGCTTGCACCGAGGCGGATGCTTCGCGAAGGCCCTTGCTGCGCCCGTCGTATTCCTCTATGGATATCGCTTTGGCTTTTAATAAGTTTTTCGCGCGCTCAAGGTCGTTCTGCGCGAGTTCTCGTTTGGATTTTGCTCTTTCCAATTCGGCTTGAGCCAGATTCAATTGAGCCTGATAGGGTTTCGGATCGATCGTGAACAATAAATCGCCTTTTTTGACTTTTTCGCCGGCGAAGAAATTGACCTTCTCCAAATGACCGCCAACCCGCGCCCGTACTTCGACTGCTTCGATCGCTTCGATGCGGCCCGTGAATTCGTCCCATTCGGTGACATCACGGGACAGCGGGTGCGCGATTTTGACCTTGGCCGCCGGCGGAGCTTGAATTTCGGCCTTGTCGCCGCAACCGGTCAGCGCGATCGCAATAGCCGTGATGACCCAAAATGTCAGCAGTCTTGGCGACAAAGACGGAATGTTTCCACCGCTCGTAAGCGAAACTTCGTTGACGGAGGGGCGATATATCGCAAGTGCTGGTTCGGTTTTTGGGTTCATCGGTAAGGCGACCTCGATCGCTGTGGATTAAAAGGTAATACAAATTACCGTTTAATTTAGGTATGATCGTCGTTCTTGTCAATGTATTTTATGAGTAAGACAGCATGGTTAAATGTGGACGTCCGCCGAAAGGGCAGGAGTGTCAAAGCCGCGAGCGCTTGTTGGACAGTGCGTTGCAACTGTTTCTGGAACACGGTTACGGTGATCTGAGCATGGAAACGATCGCGAAGGATGCCCATGTATCGATGCGGACGATTTACAGCCGGTTCGGTAATAAGGCGGGGTTATTCGGCGCCGTGATCAAGCGTTGCAGCGACCAGTTCGTCGACAGACTGCCCGAAAATCTCGAGCCGGGAGAGGCGCTGACTGTTTTCGCAAAACACTATGTTCACCTCATTACCCGGTCCGATGCGGTGCGTATCAGGACGATTTTGATCGGCGAGTCGCTGCGTTTTCCGGAATTGGCGGCAAAGTTTTACGAGCAAGGTCCGCAACGCGCCCGGGATACGCTGGTCGATTATTTCGTCAAAAAACAGCAAGAAGGGCATTTTTCGGATGTGTCGCCGAGGGTGTTAGCCGATTATTTTTTGAGTTGTCTGCGAAACGAACATTTTCAGAAGTTGCAGCTTGGATTGGCATCAACGCCGGAAGAGACCGAAATAGACCTTTGGGTTAGGCAGGCCGTCGATCTATTTTTACACGGTTGTTTGAAGAAATGAGTTTTTACTCGTTTTCAGGAGGCTGCGTCACTGCCATTAAGCTAAACCTTCCTCCACCTTTGGAAAAGGGGGATTCGCTCTTTCCCACGCTGGAGCTCTCATCGTTATACAAAAATTGTAGGGTACGCTGCGCGTACCAAAGCCGTGCCCTGGCGGTTCGGTTGGCACATCAACATCGCGGGGTTACCATGGTACGCACAGCGTACCCTACGTGAATCACCTAACGCTAGAGGGTTAAAAAAACCGAGTTTTAATGTGTGGGAACACTATACTTAATCCTGAAAAGAGCATTTGGCATGTGTTGTAGACCGTTCGTGCTGAGCCAAGGCGAAGCATGAACGGTCTACAACACTTTCACCGACCTGGTGAAGTCCCTCAAACTGGGGGACCGTAAGGATTCCCTCGTAAATGAGTAACATCCTTGGCTTGGTTACATCTGGAACGTCACGCCGTAATCAATTGGCTCCAAATCCCGAT